>JAEPNS010000066.1 GCA_017643325.1 Alphaproteobacteria bacterium
GCTGGGCGCTTCTGAAGCTCATCACCGGCGGGCTGCGCGTCGGGGTCTCCGCGCGACTGGCCAAGACCGCGCTGGCCCGGATCGGTGGTGTGGATGTCGGGGCGGTCGAGGAGGTCTGGCACGCGGTCGAGCCCCCCTACACCGAGATCTTCGCCTGGCTGGAAGGCCGTGCGGCGCCGCCCGATCCCGGAAAGGCTCCGGTGTTCCGCCCGCTGATGCTCGCCAATCCACTGGAGGACCGCGAACTCCAGACCCTCGACCCTTCTGCCTATGTCGCGGAGTGGAAATGGGACGGCATCCGGGTTCAGGCGGTGAGCGTGCGCGACGCCGACGGCGTATTGCAGAAGCGGCTCTACTCGCGCACCGGCGACGATATCGGCAGCGCCTTTCCGGACGTGCTCGACGCCGTCGACTTCGAGGCGGTTCTCGACGGCGAGCTTCTGGTTATCCACCCGAACGGAAACGGCGGCGAGGTCGCGCCCTTCAATGACCTGCAGCAGCGCCTCAACCGCAAGCGGGTCGATGCGAAACTGCTCGCGGCGCACCCGGCCCATGTGCGGCTCTACGACATCCTGTTCGACGCCGGGACAGACCTGCGCGGCGAGACTCTCGAGACCCGCCGAAGCCGGCTGGAAGCCCTGTTCGCCGACCGGACCTCAGTGCGCTTCGACCTCTCGCCGGTCCTCGATTTCGAAACCTGGGACGAGCTCGGCGCTTTGCGCGCGGCAGCACGTGATTCCGGCATCGAGGGGCTGATGCTCAAGCGCCGCGACGCGGTCTACGAGGCCGGGCGCCCCCGGGGGCCCTGGTACAAGTGGAAGCGCGACCCGCTGCTGGTCGACGCCGTGCTGATGTACGCCCAGCGCGGCCACGGCAAGCGCTCCTCCTTCTACTCCGACTACACGTTCGGCTGCTGGCGGCCCGGCGAGGACGGCGGCGATGAGCTGGTGCCCGTCGGCAAGGCCTATTCGGGCTTCACCGATGCCGAACTGCGCAAGCTCGACCGCTGGGTGCGCAACAATACGACCAACCGCTTCGGGCCGGTGCGCGAGGTCGAGCCCGGACTGGTCTTCGAGGTCGCCTTCGATTCCGTGCACCCCTCAAAGCGCCACAAGTCGGGCGTCGCCATGCGCTTTCCGCGCATCCACCGCATCCGCTGGGACAAGCCCGTCGAGGAGGCCGACCGGCTGGAAAACCTGGAAGCGCTGATCGGCTGACGCGTCCTACGGGACAAGCACCGCCGCGCCGGTCATCCGCCCGGCGCGCAGGTCGTCGAGTGCTGCGTTGGCTTCGACCAGAGGGTAGGTGCGGATTTCCGTCTTCACGGGGACCTTCGGCGCCAGCGCGAGGAATTCATCGCCGTCGCGCCGCGTGAGGTTCGCGACCGAAACGATTCTCCGCTCGCCCCACAGGATGTCGTAGGGAAAGGCCGGGATCTCGCTCATATGGATCCCGGCGCACACGACGGTGCCGCCCTTGCGCACCGCGCGCAGCGCCGCGGGAACCAGCGCGCCGACAGGCGCAAACAGCAGCGCCGCGTCCAGTTCCTCCGGAGGGGCTTCGTCGGAGCCGCCGGCCCAGGCCGCACCCAGGCGTGTCGCAAACAGCTGGCCGTCCGTATCGCCCGGTTTCGTGAACGCGAACACCTCGCGGCCTTCGTGGCGGGCAACCTGGGCAACGATATGCGCCGCCGCGCCGAACCCGTAGATCCCGAGACGCCGCGCGTCGCCCGCCATCCGCAGGGCCCGGTGCCCGATCAGTCCGGCGCACAGGAGCGGCGCGGCCTCGGTGTCGGATAAATCGCCCCCAAGCGGGAACACATAATGTGCGTCAGCCACGGTGTATTCGGCATAGCCGCCGTCGATGGTGTAGCCCGTGAACCCCGGCGAATCGCACAGGTTCTCGCGATCGTGGTCACAGTGGAAACACGCACCGCAGGTGTGCCCGAGCCACGGCACCCCGACCCGTTGCCCCGGCTCGAACCCTGTCACGCCCGTGCCGGCGCGCACGACCTCGCCGACGATCTCGTGGCCGGGGACGAGCGGCAGCTTCGGCGCGGTAAGTTCGCCGTCGACGATATGCAGGTCGGTTCGGCAAACACCGCAGGCGCGCACGGCGATCAGGACCTCGCCCGGCCCCGCTTCCGGGTCGGGCAGGTCCCGTTCGGCAAGCGGTTCGCCCGCCCTGTCCAGCACCATCGCGCGCATGGCGTCATTCTAGGCCGGACGCATCACTGCGTGAAACATTCGCGCCGCCGGGCGCGACATCCTCGCCGCCCTGCGCGAAAATCAATGCCGCAAGCATACGGAGACCGTTCCATGAAAGCCGTCTGGTACGACGAACTCGGCCCCGCGCGGGAGGTCCTGCAATACGGGGAGACGGACACGCCCGAAGCAGGTCCCGGCGAGGTCCGCGTCAGGCTGGAGGCGTCCGGCGCCAATCCGGCCGATGTGAAGCGCCGTGGCCAGGGCACCTACGGCATGGAGTTCCCGCGCATCATCCCCAACAGCGACGGGGCGGGTGTGGTCGACCAGGTCGGCGAGGGTGCGGACGAAACCCTTCTGGGTCAGCGCGTCTGGCTCTTCAACGGCCAGCGCGGGCGCGCCTTCGGGACGGCCGCGGAATACATCACACTGGACGCCTGGCTCGTCGCGCCGCTGCCCGAGACACTGTCCTTCGCCGAGGGGGCCTGCCTGGGTATCCCCTGCATGACGGCGCACCGGAACGTGTTCGCCGACGGGCCGGTCGCGGGCAAGACGGTGCTCGTCACCGGCGGCGCCGGCGCGGTCGGCCACTACGCGGTCCAATGGGCGAACTGGGGCGGGGCAACGGTGATCGCCACGGTGAGTTCCGACGACAAGGCCGCCCACGCAAAAGCCGGCGGTGCGCATCACACGGTCAACTACCGCGACGACAACGCGGCGGAGCAGATCCTCGACCTGACGGGCGGGACCGGCGTCGACCGCATCGTGGAGGTCGACCTCGCCGGCAACCTCGACCTGTCGACCAGGGTGCTGCGCAACACCGGCATGATCTCAACCTACTATTCCTCGGGCGACCCGAAGAACATGTTCCTGCGCACCGCGCTGAAGAACGCCGTCATCCGCTTCATGATCCTGCACAGCGTGCCCCGCGAGGCAATCGACGCGGCGCGTGCCGACATCGCGACCTGGCTTGCGGAAGGCCATGGCATCCACACTGTCGCCGAGACCTTTGCGCTGGCCGAGACCGCCGCCGCGCACGAGTTCGTCGAGGGCGGCAGCAAGCTGGGGACGGTTGTCGTCGAGCCGGGGCGGTAGGAACTACGCTACCGGGGAACGAGCGTCTGCGAAGCAGCGCGCCCGGGTGCTAACGTCAACCGATGAAAAACATCAAACCCGTCGAATGGGCGGTGCTTACCGTCACGCTGGCCTACACCGCCGTGTTCGGCGCGATCTTCATCGCGCGCGGCAACGCGGAGTTCGTCTGGTACGTGGTGACCCTGCTCATCCTGGTCGGGATCGTCGCGCTCGGCCAGCGCAAGGCCGCATTCCCCGCCGCGATACTTTGGGCGCTGTCACTGTGGGGGTTCGTCCATATGGCGGGCGGCGGCGTGCCTGTGAACGATAGCGTGCTCTACGCCTATGTGGTGCTGCCGCTCGCCGGGAACGGCGAGTTTGTCTTCCTGAAATACGACCAGGTCGTCCACTTCTACGGCTTCGGCGTAACCGCCTGGCTTCTGTGGCACCTTCTTCGCCGGCACTACCCGGAGATGGCCGGCAGCGCAAGCGTGTACGTGTTCCCGGTGCTCGGCGCCATGGGGCTCGGCGCTGCCAACGAGATGATCGAGTTCGCTGCCGTGGTCGCGTTCCCCGACACGAATGTCGGGGGCTATATCAACACCGCGCTGGACCTTGTGTTCAACGCCGCGGGCGCGATCACCGCGATGGTGCTGGTGCGGCTGATCAGTCGTCCGCCGGAGACCGCCGCAGCGCCTTGACCCGGCCCCGCCGGGCCTTCGACTGAAGCCTTTGTTCCTTCGACGCACGCGTCGGCCGCGTGGCCTTGCGCTTGCGCGGCGGCATCGCGGCGCGCTTGAGAAGTTCGAGCATCCGCTCACGCGCATCGTCGCGGTTGCGCTCCTGGGTGCGAAATCGCTCCGCGCGGATCACGATCTCGCCGTGCTTTGTCATGCGGCTGCCGGAAATCCGCCGCAGGCGGGCAAACATGTCCGCCGGGATCGCGTCGCACGCCTTTGCGTTGAGGCGAAGCTCGACGGCGGTGGCAACCTTGTTGACGTTCTGCCCGCCCGGCCCGGAAGCACGCACGAAAGTCTCCTGAAGTTCGGCCTCGGGAATGACGAGACTGCCCGTAACCGTAAGGTCGCCCGCCGCCATCAGCTTTCGGGCGGGTGCGCCGCCCACCATTTCTCCGCGAAGGTGCGGTAATCGGTGGGCGCGCGGCCGAGGATCATACCAAGAACCCGGCCGTTGCCCCCGGGCAGGCCATAGTCGTCATAGTGCTCGCACATCTTGACGAAGCCCTCGATCGAGTAGTCGTCCTGCCCGCGTTTCTTCGCTGCCGCAATCCAGTCGGCGATGTCACCCTTTTCCGCGCGGATATCGCGGCCGCTGACCTCGGAAAAAATCTTCGCCATCTCCGCATGGGTCAGCGGGTAAGGGCTGCACATCTCGAAGCTGCCCCCGGTCCAGCCGTCCTCCGTCAGCATGATCGCCGCCGCCTCTCCGACATCGTCGAGGTCAACCACGCTCATGTCGATGTCGACGCTGTAAAACCGCCTGTAGACGCCCGTCTTCAGGATCGACGGCCATTCGACGTTGATGTTCTGCATATACATCGTCGGCGCGAGGATCGTGTACGGCACCAGCGACTCGATCAGATATTCCTCGACCCGGAGCTTCTCCCAGTGGTGCAGCAGCTTGCGGCACATGGGATGGACGAGCGAGTGGAACGCGAACTGCGAAACCCCTTCCTTCTTCGCGGCATCGATGATCCGCACGCCGATCTCGTACTCGTCACCCTGGAAACGTGGACCGATGTGATAGACCCTGTCGGCCCCGGCCAGCGCGGTCTTCAGGTCGGCGTCCGACCGGAAGTCGCCAAGCACCGCCTCCCCGGCGCCCGCCGCCTTGCACCGCTCGGCGCTTTCCTCGCTGCGCGTCAGGATGCGCACGTCGGCGTTGCGCGCGGCAAGCTGGCGGATCGCGGCCAGGCCGGTCGGGCCAGCGGCCCCTGTGATCAGGATCATAGTCGGTCTCCCCGTTTTCCCCCAGATTATCGGAATGTGAGAATTACCCGATCGTTTGACGCAGGTCATCTCGGTCCGCGAAACGGCAGCGTACTGGTGACGCAGCCCTTACAATCGTATGACGCGATATGGCATAAGCGCGGACGGGGTGGGCACGGGCAAATCCGGATACGGCGCGCCGTTATCCCTTGTGGAGGTTGACGTTGAGTAAGGTTCTATCGAGGGATTCCGGCGCCATCACCGGCGACGGCAAGGCGCGCGGGCCACTCATGCGCGCCGTCACGTTCCTGCTCTGGCCCGGCATTCTGGCAACCTGCATCTACATTACCGGACTCGGTATCGCCGAGGGGCGCGCGGCGCTTTATTTCAACGTCACCTACATCGGCCTCGCGCTTGTGATGTTCGCTCTCGAGCGCGCGCTTCCGCACGAACGGGCCTGGCTTGCGAATGACGGACAGATGCCGGCGGACCTGCTGCACACACTGCTCAACAAGGGGTTCGCGCAGGTCCTCGTCGTTGTCGGCGTCGCGGTCGGGATCGCGGAAGCCGCCGCGTCGAAGGGCGGCGACATGTGGCCGAGCCACTGGCCGCTCGCATTCCAGGTCATCCTCGGACTTCTGATTGCGGAAGCCGGGCTCTACACCGCCCACCGGCTGGGGCATGAGTGGAGACCGCTGTGGCGCTTTCACGCGGTGCACCATAGCGCGCCGCGCCTTTGGTTCTTCAACACCGGGCGCTTCCACCTGGTCGATACGGTGACCAGCATCCTGCTGAGCCAGCCACTGCTGTTCCTGGCCGGCGCCCCTTCGGACATCTTCATCTGGGTCACGTCGATCACGGCCTTCATTGGCATGCTGACGCACTGCAACGTCGAGATGCGCTTCGGCCCGCTGAACTACATCTTCAATACGCCGGCCGTGCACCGCTGGCATCACTCGCGCATCCCATCCGAGGGCAACAGCAACTACGGCGAGAACCTGATGCTGTTCGACGTGGTGCTGGGCACCTTCTACTGCCCGAAGCGGCGCCCTCCCGCCAACATCGGGATCGACGACCCGATGCCGGCGAGCTTCACAGGACAGCTCGCCCAGCCCTTCCGGCGCACCCGCGCGATACAGCCGGCCGAATAACCGCGGCCGTCCGACTGGTCGCCGCGATGACCCCGGACGGTCTTGACCTCAGCGCGCTTCATGAAAGATCACGCCCAGCGTCGTCCGCTCGCCCGCGTGAAGGCGGCTGACACCGTGGCGCATCTTGGCGCGATAGTGACCACGCCTGCCCGCGACGGGGCGGTCGCGCACAGGAAAGACCACGGCGTCCCCAAGCGCCAAAGGCACCACCTCGGCCCGACTTTGCTGACGCGGGCGTTGCTCGGTGAGCACGAACTCACCGCCGGTGAAATCGTCGCCGGGCCGTGACAGCAGCACCGTCACCTGCAGCGGGAAAACTTCGTCACCGTAGAGATCCTGGTGCAGCCGGTTGTGATCGCCCGCGCGGTAACGCAACAGGAGCGGCGTGGCGCGCGTCTGTCCGGCAGAATGGCAGCTGTCCAGATACGCCGCGTGATCCTCCGGAAACCGGTCGTCAATGCCGAGGCGCGCGTTCCAGTCGTTTGCGATCGCCGCCAACGGCGGATACAGGGCACGGCGCAATGCGGCAACCTGCGGCGGCAGTGGATAGTCGAAATACCGGTACTCGCCCTGCCCGTAACCATGGTTCTGCATGACGACACGGCTTCGAAACCCGTCGGCCGTATCGTAGGTCCGGGCCAGAGCGGCACAGCAGCGCGCATCCAAAAGGCGCCCGACCACGGCATAGCCGACACTGTCGAGCGATCGCGTCAGCGCTTCAGTGTCGAGCGAGAGATCGGACATGGCGTCTTGTCCTTGAACGCGTGTCAGGAGACCACCCGGTTCTTGCGCTCCCGGCACGCGAACATCCAAGCGAACGCGGAGACCTGGAGCACGAGGGCGAACCCGAACGCCGCCTGGTATCCCACCTGTGCATAGGTGCCGTCTGCGTTGGCGGGCCAGATGTTGATGATCTCGCCCATGCCCCATTGAAGCGCGAACGCCGTGGCGAAGATCAGCAGGTTCTGTGCCGTGTTGGCACGCCCCGCCAGTTCGCTCGAGAAGGTGCGCGCGAGGACAGCAAAAGCGAGCACGCCGGTGGTGCCGAACCCGCCGAAGACAAACCAGAGCAGCGTGGGCGCGCTCGTCCACTCCAGGATCACGACCGCCTGCAGGACCATGAAACCCGCCATCCCGGCCGCCGCGACGGTCAGCGGTTGCACACCGCGCCGGGCAAGTCGCTCCGCCGCGAGGCCGGCACCGATATTCCCGACCACGAAACCGGCCGCACCGGCCAGCAGGACGAAGCTCAACGCCCGCGAATCGAGCCCGGCAACGTCACGCAGCCACGGACCCGCCCAGAGCGTCTGGATCGCCAGGAAACTGCCTTGCGAGAAGGCTGCGAGCGGTGCGATCTGCCAGAAGGCGCGGCTGGCGAAGATCCCGCGCAACCCGCCGATCCGGTGCGAGAGCGGTTCCGACGCACCGGCGCGTTCGCGTTCGGGCACGACCACGAAGATCAGCACCGCCACACAGGCCGTCGCGACCGCCAGCACCACGAAGCCCGACCGCCAGCCCACCGCGGCCACGACCGCCTCGGTCGGTGCCGTTGCCACCATCGCCCCGAGCCCGCCGAACGCCACGACGAGCCCGTTCATCAAAGGCAACTTGTCCGGCGGGAACCATTCGCTCATCGCCTTGAACGAGCCCATCAGGCAAGCCGCGACACCCAGCCCGATAAGCGCGCGCCCCGCAACGAGGCTCCATAATCCGTAGCCGAGCGAGAACAGGAAGGCGCCGAGCGCGGCGATCGCCAGCAGCACGGTCTCGACCCGGCGCGGGCCGTGGCTGTCGAGATAGATCCCGAGCGGGATTTGGGCCGCCGCGAACGTCACGAAGTATGCACTCGACAGGAGGCCGAGTTCGCCTGCGGAAAGTCCGACCTCCAGCGCGAGGTCGTCGCCGATGACGGCGTTCACCGTGCGGTAGAGGTAGGACAGGAAATAGCCGGCCGCGAACGGCAGGAAGACCACCGCCATCAGGCGCGCGAGGGAAAGCTCCCTGTTCTCGACGGGCGTCATGCGGCGCGCCGTCAGCGTCCGCGGAACCTGGGCTTTTCGCGTGCCTTGAACGCGTTGTAGCCGGCCATGTAGTCCTCTGAGTCGGCATAGTCGAACTGCCCTTCGAGCTCCTCCCGGCTGAGCGGCCGGGGATCGGCGAGCCGACGGATCGCCGCCCGGTGATGCCGGTGCGAAAGGGGTGCGCCGTCCGCGATGCGCCGGGCCGCGGCCATCACCTCTTCCTCGAGTTCGGCATCGGGCACAACCCGGGTCACGAGCTGCTTCGCGGCGGCCTCGTCCGCGTCGAAGATCCTCCCTTCGAGCAGCACCTCGCGCGCGACGGCGGGACCGCCCGCATCGACGAGGAACCCGACCAGGTGATACCCGAGGAAGAGGCCGAGGTTCTTCGCGGGCACGCCGAACCGGCCGGACTCGCCGGTAATGCGCAAGTCGCACGCCAGTGCCAGCTCGAACGCCCCGCCGACGCAAAACCCGTGGATCATGGCAATGACCGGATGGCGGCAGTCGCGCGCGCCGAAGAAGGCACGGTCCGTCGCGGCCTCGTACGCCTTCACCTTCTTGCGGTCCGAGCGCTCTTCCTCAAAGCCCGAGATATCAGCCCCGGCGCTGAAGGCGGCGTCGCCGGCCCCGCGCAGCACGATGCAACGCAGGTCGTCGTCCGCGCCGAGCTCGTCGAGAGTCTCGCCGAGCAGGATCCAGTCCTGCTGTCGCAGCGCATTGCGTTTCTCGGGGCGGTTAAGGGTCACCACCGCGATATCGTCGCGGCGCTCGACCAGAACGGTCTCGGTCATGGCGTTTCTCGTGTTTCTTGTTCCGGCCGGAACCGGCCGTGTTCGTTCCAGCGGGCGGAGTATCGCGCAATTCCCCCCGTCGCGCGAGGCGTCTCAGCGCTCGCGCGAGAGCTTTCGAGACCGGGTGAGGTCGGGTTCCGTCCGCGCACATAACGGATACACCCGCTGGCCCACCGTGAGCGTGGCGGTGGCGCCTTTCTCCCAGAACGTCACGCGATCGTCGCCGGAACCTCCGATAAACCGAACGCCCGAACCGGAGACGGCACGCGACAGCTCGGCGCGTCGGCCGTCGATGTCGAGGATCAGGCTGTCGCGCAGAAAACTCGCATGCACGGGCGTGTCGCCGCAGTTGAAGCCGGCCTCGGACACCGGCTGGGACGTTGGCCCGCAGGCCGCGAGGGCAAAGACGGCAATGGCGGCAACGGCAAGGCGTCTCATCCGAGCGCCCCCGGGGAGGGGTGTATCTGCAGCCGGTCATCGGAAAACCAGTTGAGGGTGTCCTCGATCGTCGACCGTTCGACGTTGCGCGTGATGAACACGATCCGGGTACGCCGGTCGTCCGAGGGCCATTCGTTGAGGACTGCCGGCGGGTGGAACACATGCTGCACGCCGTGGATCACCACAGGCTTGTCCATCTCGGCGACATTGACGATTCCCTTGATCCGCAGCAGGTCCGGCCCCTTGAGCATCATGATCGTATCGAACCACTGCTCGAGCGCATCGAGGCGCAACGGCTCGTCGTAAGTCACACAGAAGGCCGAGATCTGGTCGTCATGACGGTTCACGTCGTGGGCATGGTCGTCGTGCCCGTGCTCGTGCTCGTGACCATGGGAGTGTGCATGTCCGTCACCGCCATAGGCCTCGTCCCGCAGCCAGCGCTCGACGTCGGGGCTTTTGGACGCGGGGTTGAACAGGCCCGCGTTGAACAGCGTGTCCGGGTCGACCTCGCCGTCGACCACCCGCTGGCGCGGCGCGGCGCGGTTGATCTCGTCCAGCCGCGCCTCCAGCGCCGCGATCGCCGCCTCGTCCGCCAGGTCGGTCTTGGTGATCAGGATCCGGTCGGCGACGGCGGCCTGCTTCACGGACTCGAACTGCCGGTCGAGCGTCTCCAGCCCGTTGACCGCGTCGACCGTCGAAATCACGCCGTCGAGGCGAAAATAGTTGGTCACGAGCTGGTCCTGCATCAGCGTGTGCAGGATCGGCGCGGGGTCGGCCAGCCCCGTGGTCTCGATCAGCACCCGCTCGAAGGACGGTACGTCCTCACGCAGGCGCAGCATCATCAGGTCGCGCAGCGTGTTCACGAGATCGCCGCGCACCGTGCAGCACAGGCAGCCCGAGTTCAGGAGCACCATGTCCTCGCTGCCCGACACCGTCAGCTCGTGATCGAGCCCGATCTCGCCGAACTCGTTCACGATCACCGCGGACTTGTCCATGCCCGGGTGATGCAGGATGTGGTTCAGCACGGTGGTCTTGCCGCTGCCGAGGAAGCCGGTCAGCAGGGAGACGGGAATGAGTTCCGTGACGTCGTCCGGGGTCTTGGCATTCATGACAGCGTGTTCGCGACAGGGTTCACAACGGGATTCAGGGCCTCGCCCGCTTGACATTCTGCGCGGGCGGACCGTTATAACACGCCGGAATTCGGGCACGGGAGTGCGTGCCCCCAACGAAAGCGGAAACGATGAGCGATACCGGCAGTTCCATGTTCGCGCAGCGCATCTCCATCGAGCAGGTCGAGGAAGGCCATGAGCTCGCGCCGAAGTTCGACGCTGACGGCATGATCCCTGTGGTCACCACGGACGCGGAGTCCGGCGAGGTGCTGATGCACGGCTACATGAACGCCGAGGCGCTGGAAAAGACCATCCAGACCGGCGAGGCGCACTACTGGTCGCGCTCGCGCGAGGTCCTCTGGCACAAGGGCGCAACGTCCGGGCTGGTTCAGAAGGTCAAGGAAATCCGCATCGACGACGACCAGGATGCGGTCTGGCTGCGCGTCGACGTGCAGGGCGGGGCGAGCTGCCATGTCGGCTACCGGTCGTGCTTCTACCGCTCGGTCCCGGTCGGTTCGGACGGCAAGGTCGACCTCAACTACGAGGAGACCGAAAAGGTCTTCGATCCGGTCGAGGTCTACGGCGACGCGCCGAACCCGACGAAGCTCTAGCGCCGTACTTACAGCGTCTCGTTGAAGCGGACAGGCTCGCCGATCTGGCCGTCGGCGGCCAGTTCGCCGTCGCGCATCACGACGTGGCCGCGCACGATGGTGCCCACCGGCCAGCCGGTCAGCGACATCCCCTCGTAGGGCGACCAGCCGCACTTGTAGCCGAGCCAGCCGGCCTCGACGGTGCGTACAGCCTTGAGGTCCACCAGCGTGAAGTCCGCGTCGTAGCCGAGCGCGATCCGGCCCTTGCCGGCGATGTTGAAGATGCGCTGCGGGCCCGCGCACAACAGGTCGACGACCCGGGCCAGCGTCAGCCGGCCCTTCGCCACATGGTCCAGCATCACCGGCACCGTCGTCTGGACGCCCGGCATACCCGACGGCGAGGCCGGGTAGGCCTGCGCCTTTTCCTCGGCGCTGTGCGGCGCGTGGTCCGAGCCCATCACATCGAACACGCCCTTGACGACGCCCTCCCACAGGCCCGCGCGGTGGTGCGCATCGCGGATCGGCGGGTTCATCTGGGCCTTGGTCCCGAGCTGCTCGTAACAGTCCGGGGCGGCCAGCGTGAGATGCTGCGGCGTGACCTCGCAGGTCGCGATGTCCTTGTGTTCCGCGAGGATCGCGACCTCGTCGGCCGTGGTGATGTGCAGCACATGGATGCGCCGGCCGGTCTCGCGCGCCAAGCGTAGCAGCCGCGAGGTACAGCGCACGGCGGTCTCCACATCGCGCCAGACCGGATGCGAGGACGGATCGCCCTCGACGCGCTCGCCCTTGCGCTCCTCCAGCCGGTACTCGTCTTCGGAATGGACGGCAACGCGGCGCATGCCGTGGGCCAGGACCCGTCGGACATTCTCGTCGTCGGGCACCAGCAGATTGCCGGTCGAGCTGCCCATGAACATCTTCACGCCGCAGCAGCCCGGCAGCCGCTCCAGTTCCGGAAGCTCCTCGGCATTCTCCGGCGTCGCGCCCACGAAAAACGCGTGATCAGTCCACGCCCGGCCCTTCGACCGGTCGAGCTTGTCCTGCATCGCCTCGGGCGTGGTGGTCAGCGGATTGGTGTTCGGCATCTCGAAGACCGCCGTCACCCCGCCGAGCGCCGCCGAGCGCATGCCGGATTCGAGGTCTTCCTTGTGCTCGTTGCCCGGTTCGCGGAAATGCACCTGGCTGTCGATGATCCCCGGAAGCACCGTGAGGCCCGCCGCGTCGATGGTCTCGCCCGCGTCGCCGGAGATCGGTCCGATCTCCACGATCCTGCCGTCGCGCACGCCGACGTCGGTCTCCGCGGGCCCGCCGGTGGTCCAGACACTGCCGCCCTTGATGATCAGGTCATATGTTTCGCTCATGTGGTCGTCTTATCATTCCAAAGAAGGGCTGAACAGGCGCT
>JAEPNS010000067.1 GCA_017643325.1 Alphaproteobacteria bacterium
GCCCGCCGAGTGCCCGAAGGCATCGACGGCCGTTACGCCGGTCACGATATCGTCGCCCGGCTTGACGAAGCGCGACTGGTCGGCGAGCGGCTCGCAGATTTTCTTGAACATTTCCAGCGTCGGCGGACGGTGCGCGGGAATGTTCTCTCCCTTGCGCCAGTAATCGAATTCCGCTTCGCCAAACACGATTTCCGCATTGGGAAAGGTCAGGCTGTCACCGGATGTCAGGTTTGCGATGTGATCGGGATGGCAGTGCGTCACCACGACGACATCGACGTCCGAAAGTTCGTATCCGGCGCCGGCGAGGCGGGCATTGTAGTGGCCGGCATTCGGCTGCGGAGACTTGTCTCCGAATCCGGGATCAAACGCGATCAGCTTGCCGTTCGCCTCGACCAGCGTCGGCACGAACTGGTGTTCGAACTGCGGAAAGGGAATCCGGTGAAGATCGGCGACCGCCTTGATATCGTCGGGATCGGCATTCGTTCCCGTGACCGGGGCCAGATCGTCGCGATGCAGAAATCCTTCAAGGATATTCGTGACGACGAAATCCCCGAGGTTGAACTGGTAGACCGTGGGACGGGTCATGCTGGGTGTGTTGGAAACCACCTTGAATCCTCCTCCGAAACGTTAGGAGGGCTGTATAGCACTGCCGTATGCCGGGATTAAAGCGACGGGCGCGCCGATCGAAGCCGACGCGCCCGTACCGCTGCCTGTAGTTTCGAACCTAGCGCGCAGCACTCGCCACGGTGACCGAGTCGACTTTCCAGGAGCCGCCGAGATTAACGACGGAAAATCCGTCATTCGCGCCCGAGAATGACTGGTCACGCACCTGGATCTGCGTGGTGCCGTTGACGGAGACGGTCATCATCCCCGCACTGTCACGGGTCCAGACAATGTCATGCCAGTTGCCGTCGGCGAGGTTGACCTGCGATTGCGCGCTGGCGACGGTGCGCGTGCCATTGTCGGTAATAGCGACCAGGGCCAGGGGGCGCGGACGCTCCGTATCGTAGATCAGGCGGTAGCCGTGCGAGACATTCGTTCCGCGATAGGGCCCGATCCCGAAACGAGCTGCGCCGAGTGGCGAACCCGATACCTTGGCCTCGATCTGGAACGAATCCCCGAAGTCCGTGGACTGGGCGATTGCCGCGCCTGATCCCTGCCCGACCCGTACACCCAGCACCTGGCCGAGGACGCCCTGCAGGACCGATTTCCCCAGTTCCTCGCCGCTTTCGGGCGCGCGCACGTCGACACGGCTCGTCAGGACGCCGTCCTGGACCGCAAACTGGTCCGCGACGACCTGCCAGCGGGGGTTGGACTGGAAGTTGCCGTCACTGAAATCGTCGCTCATGCGGATTGCGTAGCCCGAGCGCGGTGTGCGTGCACCGGCTGTCGTTGTCGTCTCGGCCTCGGCATCGAGGCTTGCGAGCAGCCGGCGGTTGACCGTCCCGGTCACATTCAGGTTTGACGCGGCCTGGTAGTCTCGAATTGCCTTGCGCGTGGACGGCCCCATGACGCCGTCGGCAGGCCCGGCGTCGTATCCGAGCCTGTTCAGCCTTTGCTGGACGATGCGGATGTCCTCGGTCGTGGCCTCGTAACTGTCCTCAAGCCCGACCTGGAGTGCGTTGGCGAGTTCCACACTGGCTTCGCCCGTCACCTCCCGGCCGCTGTCACGCTGATAGGCCCGGATCGCAGCTGTCGTCTGCTCGTCCATCTCCCCGTCAATGCGGTCGACACGATACCCGCGGGCCTGCAGGCCTTCCTCGATGTCGGCGATCGTTTGGCGTGTCACGGCGCGGTCGTTCCGGTCCTCGTCCCGCCGTTCCGCACGACGCTCCGCGCGGCGCTCGCGCAGGGTGTTCTGCACGTGCGCCTGCAGGTACTCGCCCGGAGTGCCGGTGACGAAAAGGTCATGATCGCGCTGGTAGGCCCTGATCGCGGCCTGGGTCTGCGAATCCAGTCTGCCATTGACTTCAACATTGTATCCGAGCCGCTCGAGGCGCTTCTGCAACCGCTCGATCTCGGGATCTTCTGGCGACCGCCCCGGGCCTCTCGCATCCTTGTTGCCCTGGATATGGTCGTTCAGCTCGACGCTTGACCGCCCCGTCACAGCCAGCCCGTTGTCGCGCTGATAGGCAATGATCGCGCTGCGCGTCTTCGCTCCCATAAGCCCGTCCTCCGGCCCGGCGTCGTAGCCGCGCTGGTTGAGCCATTGCTGTGTCGTGAGCACCATACGGCTGTATGCCACCGTTCGTATCTGCCGTTCCGGCTCGGCGACATTGGCGATGTGGAGTGAAATCGGCGCCGCCCCGGCCGTGACCGGCCAGACAAGCGAGCCCAAAACGAGCGGCAAGGCTGCGTGGATAGACGTTTTCATCGCTCTCCCCCGAGGCAATCGGATTTGGTGCGCAATACGCGCAGTCGTTCAGAGAACGTTTTTCGACACCGTCGGTTCCGCGATGGGTTCTGATATACTGGGTGCGAAAATCACTTCGCTTGGCGGGAGATGGCCATGCACGGCGGTATCGAGTTCGAAGTAAATGCCACCGGTCACGGCATCGGCGCCGAGATCAGCGGGATCGACCTCTCGGAACCGCTCGGTGAGGAGGCATTCGACAGAATTCACGCCGCGTGGCTCGAGCATCTGGTCCTCATATTCCGGGACCAGCGGCTTTCGGACGCCGACCTGAAGGCGTTCAGCCGGCGGTTTGGCGAACTCGACCAGGTGCCCGGCTGGGAGCCCTTCGCACCGGCCGGCCATCCGGAAATCCTCGTCGTGTCCAATGTGACCGAGGACGGCACGCCCATCGGGGTCCTCGGTGACGGGGAGGCGGCATGGCATACCGACATGGCGTATATCGAACTGCCGCCCGCCGCGAGCCTGCTCTACGCGCTCGAGATTCCCGACAGCGGGGGCGAGACGAGCTTCATGAACATGTACGCCGCGCTCGACTCCCTCCCGGACGAACTCCGCGAGGCCGTGCGCGGCAAACAACTGAACCACGATGCAAGCCACGACAGCGGCGGCAACCTGCGGCCGAACCACCGGCCGTTCGCCGATGTCACAAGCGCGCCGGGTGTGCGCCATCCGCTCGTCAGGACCCACCCGCAAACCGGCCGCCCCGCGCTGTTTCTCGGGCGCCGGCTACATGCCTGGGTGGTCGGGGAGCGCCTGTCCGACAGTGAGAGCCTGCTCGACCGTCTCTGGGAGCACTGCGAACAGGGCGATTTCGTATACCGTCACCGGTGGCGACCGGGCGACCTCCTGATGTGGGACAATCGCGTGACGATGCACCGGCGTGATCCGTTCGACGGCGGACAACGGCGCGTCATGCACCGGACCCAGTTGCGGGGCCGCGAGCCCGTGGTGGCCGCGGCCGAAGTCTAGTTGCGGTGCCCGCGGCGCAGGAAGGCGATGAAAACCAGCGCCGTCGCAAACATGATCAGGCTGTATGTCGCCGCAGGAACCGCCGCAAGCCCGCCACCGAACAGCAGTGCCGCGACGGCGATCGCCAGGGTCCCGTTCTGAAGCCCGCACTCGATGGAAATGGCGATCCGCTGCCGCCGTCCTGACGCAAAAAGCCGCGCGAGTGCGTAGGCGAGAACCATCATCGCGACGTTCAGCGCCAGCGTGACAAGGCCGGCCTGGGCGAAATAGTTGGCGATGTTGTTCCGCTCCTGGAAAATCGCGCCGGCGAGCACGAGGACGAACAGGACCGCCGAGATCTGGCGTGCGGCCGGTTCCAGCCGGATCGCGAAGCCCTCCGCGAACCGGCGTACCAGCAGTCCGAGGATGACCGGTACCGTGACGATCAGGAACACGCTGATCGCCGTGCTCGTCACCGAAACATCTCCCGCATCACCGCCGATCAGCTGCGCGTATGCAACGACAACGACGAGGGGGATCGTGACCACGCTCAGCAGGCTGATGACGGCCGTGAGCGAGATCGAGAGCGCGACATCGCCGCGCGCGAACGCCGTCAAGATATTGGACGTGACGCCGCCGGGCGCCGCGGCGATGATCATGACCCCCAGCGCGAGTTCCGGGGGCAAGGTCCAGACGGAGACAAGCGCAAAGGCCACGAGCGGCAAGAGCACGATCTGGGACAAAGCGCCGACCAGGAAATCCTTCGGCTGCCGCGCCACGCGCGCGAAATCGTCCAGAGTGAGCCCGAGCCCGAGCGCGAACATGATGAACGCGAGCGCAAGCGGCAGGACGACATCGACGACAATGCCCATGGGGCCCCCAATTCCAGCTGAGTTCCACTACTGGTTACGAAATTTCTCCGCGCCGGGGGAATCCCCTAATTCAGCCTGACACCGGCAGAGGGAAACGGGTTTCCGCAACCAGGCCGCCACTATCGGTGTTCCGCAGCGCGACCAGACCAAACAGTCAGGCCCGCTCGCAACGCTATTGTCTCGGCTTCGGCGTTTGGCCGCACCCGTTTGACCGCTATAGTACCCACTGCGCTCACGGATTTCGGGGCAACGGGACCCGTTGAGGCGCGATCAACGCTTACGATGGGGGCAAATCATGGCGGCGTCAGACCACGTCAATCTCGAACAGTTCATGGAAGGCGTACAGCGCCGGAATCCGGGGGAGACGGAATTTCACCAGGCGGTCTACGAAGTCGCCGTCGATATATTCGATTTTATCGCGGACAAGGAGATCTACCACGAGGCGCAAATACTCCGCCGTATGGCCGAACCGGACCGGGTCATCTCCTTCCGGGTCTGCTGGGAAGACGACAACCACAACATCCGCGTCCAGCGCGGCTATCGCGTGCAGAACAACAACGCGATAGGCCCGTACAAGGGCGGTATCCGTTTCCACAAGTCGGTGAACCAGAGCATCCTGAAGTTTCTCGCCTTCGAGCAGACCTTCAAGAACAGCCTGACCGGCCTGCCGATGGGCGGCGGCAAGGGCGGGTCGGACTTCAACCCGAAAGGCAAGTCCGACGCCGAGGTGATGCGCTTCTGCCAGTCATTCATGACCGAGCTGTACCGCCATGTCGGCGAGGACACCGACGTGCCGGCCGGCGATATCGGCGTGGGAGCCCGCGAGATCGGCTACATGTTCGGCCAGTACAAACGCATCACCAACGAGTATGTCGGCGTCCTGACGGGCAAGGGCCTCGAGTACGGCGGCAGTCTCGTGCGGACGGAAGCGACCGGCTACGGCGCGGTCTATTTCCTGCAGGACATGCTGTCGGAGGCCGGCGAGGACATGGAGGGCAAGACCGTCCTCGTTTCGGGATCGGGAAACGTCGCGACCCACGCAGCGGAAAAGGCCACGCAGCTCGGCGCGAAGGTGGTCACGCTCTCTGATTCCGGCGGGTTCGTCCATGACCCCGAAGGCTTTACCCAGGAAAAGATCGACTGGGTGAAGGAGCACAAGAACAAGCAGCGCGGCCGCATCTCCGACTATGTCGACGAGTTCAAGGGCGCCACGTTCCATGAGGGCGAGCGGCCGTGGGGGGTCGAATGCGACCTCGCCCTGCCCTGTGCGACCCAGAACGAGATCAGCAAGGAAGAAGCCGAGACGCTGGTGAAAAACGGCCTGAAGGCCATTGCGGAAGGCGCGAACATGCCGACGGTCAACGAGGGCGTGGAGGTCTTCCGCGAGGCGAAGGTGCTGTTCGGCCCGGCCAAGGCGGCCAACGCCGGCGGCGTAGCGGTCTCCGGGCTCGAGATGAGCCAGAACAGCGCGCGCATCTCCTGGTCCGCCGACGAACTCCAGAAGCTCCTGCGGGATATCATGGAGGGTATCCACGGAAGCTGCCTGGAATATGCGAAGGGCACGGACGGCTACGTCGACTACGCCAAGGGCGCCAACATCGCCGGATTCAAGAAGGTCGCCGACGCGATGCTGGCCTTCGGGGTCGTCTAGCGCACCGGAACCGGACTGCAGTCCCTGCGGAGCGGCTTCCCGGCCGCTCCGTTATTTTTTGCGCCCGTCGCATTGCGGGCGGGCCACAGCGGCTAGCCGGAAACAGCCAGGCCGTAGATCGCCGTGCGTGTCTCCCGAGCGCCCGGCGGCAGTTCCACGGCGAGGTCAGGTTCGGCAGCGGACTCCATCAGCACAAAGTGTGTCGGCGTGCCCTCCATCGCGAGATAGCGACGCACGCGCGTAATCCCCGCCTGCGCTTCGATCGACGGCAGGAATTCGCCGACAAAACGGATATTGAAGCCCTGGGCCTCGTCCTCCGGCAGGTCGAACCGGTCGACGCGAATATGCTCGGCCAGCCCCGTCGTCGCGCCGTCGGCGAGTTCCGGCCCCGTCCACGCGAGTGTGTACCGGTCGGGATTGCGAAACTTCGCGTGATAGGCAGCATCGCGCGGATCACGGTTCCGGCGGAGGGCCTGGTACGCCTCACCATAAAGGTGGCCGAGGCTCTCCATTTCATAAAGCGTCAGGAACTGCTGTCCATCACCATCGACCCTGTCGTAGCTCGCACAGGCGGTGAACCCGATCGCGCGGCGCGGCGGGAACATGTCCTCCACCAGCCAGGGCCTGAAATCCGCCCGGTCTGCCTCGTCGAGGTCGCAGAAGATCGCGAGAAGGCCGGTGCCGCCCGACGGCGTGTCGCGCAGGCCGCTCAACTCGGACCGTTGGTCTCGAACACGACCTCGTCGCCATGCGCCGGATGGCCGCCGCGCACGGCCCCTGCGGCGGTGTCGCCGTAGAACGGGGCGAAGCCGGGTGACAGTTCGCGGCTGTTACGCGGCGCCAGCCAGAGCCGCATCAGGTGCCGACGGCGCTCCGGCTCCGCATGATCCTCGAAGGCGGTGCGCATGTGCAGCATGAGGTGGTTGTTGAGGAACTGCACGTCGCCCGGCTGGAACATCATCGTGAGCTGGAACTCCGGGCGGGCGCAGATCTCGTCGATCAGGTCCAGCGCCTCGCGCTGCCGGTCGGTCATACCCGGCAGGTGGTCCATCTCGTCCGCGGAGCGGATATGGGTGCGCGTGTAGCGTGCGGCGAACCTGCCGTCATGCATGGTGAAGATCGGCTGCTCGTAGTGCGGCGGCGTACCCGGCAGCTCGTTGCCCTGGAAGCTCCAGTAATAGGGCTGGTACAGCACCTCCAGCAGGTCAGGACGTGTCCGCAGGATCTCATTGTGCACTGCGCCCGTGCTCACGATCCGGCTGAGTCCGCCCTCCTTCGCCGGCTGGATGCAGAACAGGCCGGTCACGTCCGCGGCATCGGCGTGATAGGTCAGTTCGCCCGCGCTCGTGTAACCGCGGAACTTCGGCCCGTCGAGCCCGGTCCCGAGATCACGCACATCGCCGAGTACGTCGCCGCGCTTGCTCTGGGACACGGCCGTGCCGAGATGCAGGCCCAGCCCCCAGTAGATGAAGCGCAGGTCATCCTTGGTGTAGCGCTCGACAGGGATACCGCGAAGCAGGAACAGGCCCCAGCCGTTCTCCAGCTCGTCCTCGACACGGGCCAGCACATCACCGACCGTCGGCAGCGGAAACTGCGCGCGCGTGACGGTCGCGAGGCTCGCGCCGGAATCCAGCGCCTGCCGATACGCCGCATCGATTTCGGCGACTTCGTCATCGGTGAAACGGTGAACCCAGCCATCGGAGTTCTGGGCCTCTTCACCCATCCAGACCGATGGGCCTGTTACCAACTCGCGTTCCGTGTGCTGTTCGACTGCGGACATTGATGTTCTCCGGAAAAGAGTTTCAAGTCGTGCTCTTCGTTGAGCCTCTAGCGTGTGTGGCGGCGCATGAAATCCGCAAACGTGTCGGCGATCTCGGCTTCGTAGGCGCCCCATTCGGTGAAGGGAATGACCGGCTCGTCCGAATCCTCGATCGGAAGCTGATGCAGTTCGCTGCCGGGGATCATTGCGTGAACGGTCCGGCCGACATTCGAATCATGCACACGGTCGTTGCCGGGGATAATCACGACAGGCTTGCCGATGGAATTGAGCTCGGCCTCACTGACGCCGAACACCGGCAGGTCGGCGCCCGCCATGAACAGATCGCGCAGGCGGGTCTGGATGTCGATGAAGTCCTCGACGCTCATCGCCATAAGGCGTTCGAGATTTCCCGCATTCGCCGCGATCCGCTCGCCGTATTCGGGCGTCGCGCACACCGCCTCCATGCCGCCGGACCGCGCGGCGCGAATGAACTGGTCATAGTAATTCTCCGGAAGGCGGCCCGCGGCGAACGCACCGCCGGTCACGCGCAGCAGCAGGAGCCCGCGCACGGCATCGGGATGGCGCAGCGCAAAGAACAGCGCCGTGCGTGCGCCCGACGAAGACCCGCCGATAAAAGCGGGCACTTCACCGAGTTCGTCCAGCAGGACCCGCAGGTCGTCGGCCCAGACCGCCTCCTCGACCTCGTCGGCGCTCATCAGGATGTCGGACGCACCGGTGTTGCGGCGGTCGTGCAGCAAAACGCGGTAACCGCGATCCGCCAGTTTGCCCGCCAGCGGCAGGAATTCGTCATAACCCCGGCGTCCGCCCGTGATCAGGGTCGCGAACGGGCCCTCGTCGCCGACGACCTCGTAACGCAAATTCACTCCGCGGATATTCTTGATTGGCATGACAGCTTCTCCCCCGTGCGCCTCGACCGGGCATTGGCGGCAGGTTATACGCTTCGGCAAGCAACCCCAACTGCCCTGACCAGCGCTTCACACGGAACATGTTCATGCCGGCCGCGGACGCACAACAGCCGAACGACCTGACCGACCGGGCGATCTACGAGGTCTGGATTACGGACTCTGTGCGCTACAGCGACCTCGACCCCAACAGTCATGTGAACAACGGGGCGATCAACCAGTTCTTCGAGGACGGCCGTGTCGGATTTCGCCTCGCCCGGCTTCAGGATGCGGCCGGCGACAAGCTCACCGGTTTCGCCGTCGTGAAATACACGGCCAATTACCTCGCGCCCGCCCACTATCCGGGCTCGGTCGAGATCGGGACGGTCGTGACCCGGGTCGGGAACTCGTCCTACGGGCTGGGGCAGGCGATCTTTCAGGACGGCGTCTGCGTGGCGACGGCCGAGATTGTCACGGTCCATTTCGACCCCGCCACGTCGCGCCCCGTGCCCCTGCCCGATGCCATCCGCGCGGCGCTGGAATCCAACCTCATTCATTCGGAGGCCTGACGTTGACCGACCTCTCCAGCAAAGCCCTCAACATCGAGGACCTCCGCCAGATGGCCAAGCGCCGCCTGACGAAGGCGCTGTTCGACTTCTGCGACAAGGGCAGCGAGGACCAGGTGGCGATGCGGGATAATCGCGCGGCCCTGGACGCGATCAAGCTGATGCCGCGCGTGTTGAACAATACGTCCGCACGCCACGCCCGCACGACCTTCTTCAACGAGGAACTCGGCCTTCCCCTCATGATCGGGCCGACCGGTCCGGCCGGTTTCGTGTGGTATCGCGGCGAGACACAGCTCGCAAAGGCGGCGGCGAAGAAGAACATCCCGTTCACGCTGGCCAGCACGTCGAACACGGCAATGGAACGGGTCATCCAGAACGGCGGCGGGACGCAGTGGTTCCAGCTCTACGTCTGGCGTGATCCCGAGGCCGCGTTCGTTACGGTCCAGCGTGCGCTCGACGCCGGGTTCGAGGCACTGGTCGTCACCGTCGACTCACCGGTCTACAACAACCGCGAGATCGACGTGCGCAACGGCCTCGTGTTCCCTCCGAAGGTCACGCTGAAGACGGCGGCCGACAGCCTCCGGCATCCGCGCTGGCTGTTCGGCACCGCCGGCAAGTACTACCTGGCCGAGCGCCGCCTGCCCGCGTTCACCAACATCCACATCCCGGAAGAAGCCAGGGCATCGGCGACAGGCTACGTATCCGCCAAATCCGACAGCTTCCTGAACCGAGACGACACCATGGACTGGGACTACGTCAGGCGCCTGCGCGACGTCTGGCCGAAGAAGCTGCTGCTCAAGGGCATCCTGCACCCCGAGGACGCGGTCAAGGCCGCCGACGCGGGCGCGGACGGAATTTTCGTCTCCAACCATGCGGGCAACACGAACGACGCGGCGATCACGCCGTGGGATGCACTGCCCGACATCGTCGAAGCCGTCGGCGGCCGGCTGGCGATCATCGCAGACTCCGGCGTGCGGCGTGGCAGTGACGTGCTGAAGGCGCTCGCGCTCGGCGCGGACCTGGTCGCCATCGGTCGTGCGACGCTCTGGGGGGTCGGGGCCGCCGGCGAGGCCGGCGCCAGCCGGGCCCTGGACATCCTGGAAGCGGAAATCCTGCGCACCATGGCCGTGCTGGGCGTGGCGGACGTCGCCTCCATCGGCCGCGAGCATATCCGCCTGCCGGGCGAACTGCCGGTCTCAAGATCGGCGAAGCGCGCGTAGCCGCCACAGACGTGGACAAAGCGCAGGTTTGAACCCATCTTTCGGGTCATGAGCCAGCAAGCCGAACACCTCGATCCGACCGATTCCGACCTGCCCGCCTTTGCGTTCGACAACAGCTTCGCGCGCGAACTCGAGGGCTTTTACGTGGCGCAGCCCGCAGCGAAGGTTCCGGAGCCGCGCCTGCTGCTGCTGAACCGGGGCCTCGCGGCGGAACTCGGGCTGGATGCGGATGCACTGGATTCGGATGCGGGCGCGCAGATCTTCGCCGGCAACATCGCTCCCGAAGGCGCGGCGCCGCTGGCCCAGGCCTATGCAGGCCACCAGTTCGGCGGGTTTTCACCCCAGCTCGGCGACGGACGCGCGCTGCTGCTCGGCGAGATCGTCGACGCCCACGGGCAGCGCCGGGATATCCAGCTCAAGGGTTCGGGACGCACGCCCTTCTCGCGCAGCGGCGACGGCAAGGCGGCACTGGGCCCAGTGTTGCGGGAATACCTGATCGGCGAGGCCATGCACGCGCTCGGTGTTCCGACGACCCGCGCGCTGGCCGCGGTCGCCACGGGCGAGCCGGTCTACCGCGAGACCGCCCTTCCCGGCGCTGTGCTGACACGCGTGTCGGCAAGCCACCTGCGGGTCGGCACGTTCCAGTTCTTTGCCGCGCGGCAGGATTTCGACAAAGTGCGGCAACTGTCGGACTATGCCATCGCGCGCCACCATCCGGCAGCCCGAGACGCCGAGAACCCCTATCTCGCCTTCTTCGAGGCGGTCGCGGACGTGCAGGCCGAGCTCGTCGCGCAGTGGATGAGCATCGGCTTCATCCACGGCGTCATGAACACCGACAACATGACGATCTCCGGCGAGACCATCGACTACGGGCCCTGCGCCTTCATGGACGCCTACGCGCCGGAGACCGTGTTCAGTTCCATCGACACCCACGGGCGTTACGCCTACGGCAACCAGCCGCCGATCCTGGCCTGGAACCTGGCGCGGCTGGCGGAATGCCTGATCCCGCTGGTGGACGACGACCGCGACACCGCCGTCGAGATTCTCACCGAGGCGGCGAACAAGGTGGCCGGAAAGTTCCAGGCCGCGTGGCTGGCGCGGATGCGTGCGAAAATCGGCCTTGTGGACGAGGTGGACGGCGACGAGGAGCTGGTCCACGACCTGCTGGACGCGATGCACAGCGGCGGCGCGGATTTCACGCTCACCTTCCGGCGGCTTTCCGCGGCCGTGCGTGGAGACCTGGACCCGCTGCGCGAACTGTTTTCGGACACGGCGAAGCTCGATGCCTGGCTGCCTCGGTGGCAGGAACGCATCGAGCCAAGCGGCGCATCCGCGGACGCGCCCACCGCCGATAAGATGGACCGGGTCAATCCGGTCTACATCCCGCGCAACCACAAGGTCGAGGAAGCGCTCGAGGCTGCGGTCGAGCGGTCCGATCTCGGGCCCGTCAAATCCATGCTCGACGTTGTCACCAGGCCGTTCGAGGACGTGGACGGCCAGGACGACTACGCAACGCCGGGCCCCAAGCTCGCCGCGCCGTATCAGACCTTCTGCGGAACCTGATCCCCGAGGCGCTCGGAAAACGTCTCGCGCAGCATTACCAGCTTCGGGTCGATATATGTCCGGCAGAACGGCCGGCCGGGATCCGTCCTGTAGTAATCGCGAAACCGCACGTCCGATGCGCGGAAGCCCCGGAACGGCAGGACCCGCGTCACCAGCGGTGCCGGGAACTCCCGGCCAAGAACGTCGAGCATTGCGGAAATCGCCGCGCACTGGTCTTCATCGAAGGTGTAGACCGCGCTGCGGTACTTCCCCCGCATCTTGTGCGCGGACGTGCTGGCGTGGGTGCGAAGATGTATCTCGACGAGAGCCGCCATGTCGATCACCGATGGCTCGAACGTCGCGATGACGGCTTCCGACCAGCTGTCGTACGGCACGTCGGAGCGACGGCTGTCACGCCACGCAAGGCCTGGAAGACGGCCTCGGTGCACCAGTGGCACCCGCCGCCGAACCCGAGTTTCACGGAGCGGCGCCTAGGCCGCGTCCTCGCTGCGACGCGGCAGCTTCCAGTTCGGGCGCGGGTAGTGGCAGGTGTACCCGTTCGGGAAGCGCTCCAGGTAGTCCTGGTGCTCCGGCTCGGCCTCCCAGAAGTCGCCGACCGGCTCGACCTCGGTCACCACAC
>JAEPNS010000068.1 GCA_017643325.1 Alphaproteobacteria bacterium
GATGACGCTCGCGCGCGCCGAGGGCCTCGAGGCCCATGCCCGGGCCGTGGAGATCCGCATCGGCGGTGCCGGGTCCGGCGATGAGCGGTGACACGAACCGCGTCGTTCGTGTCGACATCGAGAACCCGGGCGTGGTCCGTTATCACCCGGATGTCGAGCGCGAGATCCAGGTCGCGATCTTCGACCTGATCGAGGAAAACGCGTTCGCGCCGGACGCCGGACATTTCGACCATGTTCCCGACGGGCCCTACGCCCTGGTCCTGCGTGCACAGGGGCGCCAGCTCGTGTTCGAGATCTCGACCGAGGCCGGTGCCGCGGTCGGCGAGCTGCCGCTGCCGATGACGCCCTTCCGAAAGACCATCAAGGACTATTTCACGATCTGCGAGAGCTACTACGAAGCGATCCGGACCGCCTCTCCGTCGCAGATCGAGGCCATCGACATGGGCCGGCGCGGGCTGCACAACGAAGGCTCCGAGAAGCTTCGCGAGCTGCTGTCGGGCAAGATCGGCATCGACCATGACACGGCGCGGCGCCTGTTCACGCTGATCTGCGCCCTGCACTTCCGGGCGTAGGCCGTGACCGACCTTCCGGGCAGCATCCTGTTCGCGTGCGACCGGAACACGATCCGCTCGCCGATGGCCGAAGCGATCATGAAGCATCTCGTCGGCCATCGCGTGTATGTCGACAGCGCGGGCGTCCAGCTCAACGGGGAGGAACCGGACGGCTTTGCCATCGCCGCCATGCGCGAGATCGGGCTCGATATTTCCCGTCACCACCCGAAGAGCTTCGACGACCTGGGCGACGATTCGGTCGACCTGATCGTGACCTTCACGCCGCAGGCGCAGCATCGCGCGATGGAGTTTACCCGCACGATCGCGTGCGATGTCGAGTACTGGCCGACGATGCATCCGGCCGACGTCACGGGCTCGCGCGAGGAGCGGCTGCAGGCCTATCGCGACCTGCGCGACATGCTGTTCGACCGCATCCGGACCCGGTTTCCGTCGCCCGAGCGGCATGCCTGACCTGCAGGCACCGGGAGGCCGGACCGAAAAACGCTTGAATTTCACGGGTTTTTCCGCTTGCTTGCGCCATCCCGTGCTGATGCGGGGCGATTGAAACAACGCGAAGAAGTGCATGGCAAAGGAAGACCTGCTCGAATTCTCCGGCACCGTGACCGAAATCCTGCCCAACGCGATGTTCCGCGTGGAGCTGGACAACGGCCATGAAGTCCTTGCGCACACCGCCGGCAAGATGCGCAAACACCGTATCCGCGTTCTGGCCGGCGACAAGGTGAACGTGGAAATGACTCCCTACGATCTCACCAAGGGACGCATCACGTTCCGCTACAAATAGCGACGTGGCTGCAGCGCGGCATGGCACCGTGCACGCGCCGATCGGGCGCACCGGATCATGACATTCTCCCCGGAGACGCGGCATGAGCGCGCGGCTCGTCCTGGCATCGGCATCGCCGCGCCGGCGTGACCTGCTGGCTCAGATCGGCCTGCCGCCCGACGCCGTGATTCCCGCCCACATCGACGAGACACCGGTCCGTGGCGAACTGCCGCCTCAGCTGGCGCAGCGGCTGGCGGCGCAGAAGGCGCGGGCCGTCGCTCAAGCTGAAAGCAATTCCTTTATCCTTGCCGCGGACACGGTCGTCGCCGCGGGGCGGCGGATTCTCGGCAAGCCGGAGTCCGAGGCCGAGGCCCGTTCGTTTCTCGAATTGCTTTCGGGACGCCGCCACCGTGTGCTGGGCGGGATCGCCGCTATTGCGCCGGACGGACGCGCCTCGGTGAAACTTTCCAGCACCTCCGTCCGCTTCAAGCGCCTGTCGGCCGACGAGGTCGACGCATACCTGGCGACCGGCGAGTGGCAGGGCAAGGCCGGCGGCTACGCGATCCAGGGTGCGGCGGCTGCGTTCGTGCCCGACATCAACGGGTCCTACGCCAACGTGGTCGGGCTCGATGTCGCCATGGCGCGGGCCATGCTCGTCGGTCTGGGCCACGGAGCCGGCCGATGACCGCACAGACCGTCCTGATCGAGGCCAGTCCCGGCGAAGTACGCGGCGCCCTGCTGCGCGACGGTGCCGTGTGGGATGTCGTGCATCATCGCGACACCGCCCCCAGCCGCATCGGCGCGGCGTATCGTGGCCGGGTGCGCCGGATCGAGCCGGGGATCAACGGGGCGTTCGTCGACCTCGGCCTGGACATGGATGCCTTTCTGCGTGCGCGCGATGCCGGCCGGCCGGGCGAGCGGTCGAAGCGCAAGGCGCGCATCGGCGAGATCCTGCACGAGGGCGCGGCGGTGACCGTGCGGGTCGTCGCGGACGCCTTCGCCGAGAAGGGGCCTCGCGTCGTGCGTATCGACGATCCCGCGGAAGGGGATTCCGGCAAGGTGCCGTCGGAGCTGGTGTCCGCCGCACCGCCGGCGGCGCAGATCCTCGACCGGTTCACCGACGAACGGCTGGTGCAGGTCGTCTGCAACGATGCCGAGATGGAAAACCAGGCCCGTGCGTGGGTCGACGAATACCGGCCCGGCGCCGACATCGCCGTCGAGCGGGGTCGCGCGGGCCTGTTCGCCGAGCGCGGTGTCGACGAGGCGGTCGAGCTGGCGCTGTCGCGCCGCGTCCGGATCGCGGGCGGCGCGGAACTTGTGTTTGACCAGGCGGAGGCGCTGTGCGTGGTCGATATCAACTCGGCCGGGGCGCAGGGAAAGTCCGGCCGTGCGGCCCGGGACACCAACCTGAAGGCGATGCCCGAGATCGCCCGCCAGCTTCGCCTGCGCAACATCGCGGGCGCGATCGTGATCGACGCGCTCAAGATGGGCGCGCGCGACGACCAGAAGCGCGTGCTGGACCGGCTGCGCGGAGCGCTGCGCGGCGACCCGGGTGGCTGCCATGTCCTCGGGCTCACAAACCTCGGCCTGGTCGAGGTCACCCGCACCCGCATCGGCCCGTCCCTTGCCGAACGCCTCCAGGACATGCCCGACGAGCCGGCTCCGTCGGCGGAGGCGGTGGCGTATGACGCCCTGCGCGCGGCCCTGCGCGCTGCCGCGGCGACCCCCGCGGGCGGCTACCGGCTGTGCGTGGCGCCGGACGTGGCCGACCTGCTGGACGGGCGTCTCGCGGACGCGGTCACAGAGACCGGGCGGCGGGTCGGGCGGCTCGACATCGTCCGCGACCCGCAACGGGTCCGGACGCGATTCGAGGTCATGCTAGGGTCCGGCGAATCCCCGGCGAAGGCGTAAGCATCCCTCCATGAGCAAGTCCTGCCCGATCTGCGACAAGCCCGCGGCCGCGAAGCACCGGCCGTTCTGTTCGGAACGCTGTGCGAACGTGGACCTCTCGCGCTGGCTCGGGGGGCATTACCGCATCCCGACCGACGAGGCGCCGACCGTCTATGACGGCGGTCTAGATGCCGACGAGGACGACCGGGGCTAGTTGCGCCCGAATCCGGCGGCGGCGCTGGACAGGCCCACCGATTTTCCGTATATCCGCGCCTTCCAGCTGACCGGTGTGCCCAGGTAGCTCAGTTGGTAGAGCACGCGACTGAAAATCGCGGTGTCGGTGGTTCGAATCCGCCCCTGGGCACCATTTTCCTCTCGATATTCCCGCCCCTCCATCCGCGCCGCTGGTTTGCACGCGGTGTCCGGGGCAAGGCCTAACGGTTCAGGTCCCGGCCGAAGCCAGCGCCGAAGCCGGCGTATTGGAAGTTTGCGGAGTCAGTTGAATCCACGTAACTGGTTCGGCTCCGGTCAATCATCACGTCCTTGCTGGCGGCCATGCCATCGACAAGACGCTTGCCGACCCCGTCGGCTACCCGGGCGCCGGTCGCCGTGACCGTCGATCCGATACCGAGGCTGGTCGCTGTCCCGACAACGCCGGAACTGTCAGCTACGTCCCGACCGGCCCGCAATCCGGCGGCGAGATCGTCTGCGCGGGCCGCGATCTGACCACCGATCCGATCGACCGCGAAAGCCTCGACACCGTCGATCGATCCGCCAATGAGTCCCGCAAAGATTGCCTGATGGTAGCCCAGCCCCTTGTTCACGGCGTAGTCGAAGGTCTGCTTGAAGCCCTTGCCAGTGGAGACGGTCACCCCGACCGCCACATTGACGATACCGGCGATGGCGAGGCCCGTATCGGCAGCGACCGCCACGAGGTCCGCCGGGTCGCCACGGTTGACGATGTCGACGTCGATCTGCGCTTCGCTGCCGCTGAAGCCCCGCGACGTTTCGACCAGTGGCGTTACCCCGATGTCCAGTCCCGCGCCGGGCTGCTCGCCGGACGGGTCGGAAACCGAACTGCCAGTGATGCCGCCCAATGACAAATCGGCAAGCGTCGTGTCCGCAGCGTCGATCACTGGTCCCCCGGGCCCCGTGCCGCCTCCGCCACCCGGCGCGCGTGGTGCCGGGTCACGCCTCACGAAAGGACCCCTGTAGTCCTTGAGCATTTCGTCATAGGCCTCTGCGCGCCGACGCTCGACCCCGGCGGACCATGCATTGCCGTCTGCTTCATGCTGATCGGCACGTGCGCGGTGTTCGTCGGCAAGATCCCTCAGGCGCGTCGCGCGTTCGGCGGCATGTTCGCGGATTTCGGACATTTTTCCGTCGAGGGCCGAAGCGATTTCACGGGTGTCGGCGAAATTGTTGCCGTTCGTATCCGCCGCGTAGAGGAAGATGCCGTCGACCGCTCCGGTCGGAATCATGTACAGGGTCCCGCGCGTCGGATCGAAGCCCAGACGGCCATAGTCGCTCGAGCCGTAAGGCACCTCCTGAACGGTGGAGACCATGGGCCGGATGTCCTCGGGGATTGCCGAGAGCAGCCACCGGCGCTGCTCTGCGGACCTCTGGTCGAGAAATTGCTGGTAGTCCCAGGCGGGCGAGTCCGAGTTGGGGAACATGTTTTTCGCGTCGCGGTCCCATTCGCTCGTGTGGGCGCCGCCCCAGTTGTCGTAGAACAGGCCCGTCGCGCGTTCGAGCAGCACGCGCGGTGCGGGAGGTGTCGCGCGCAGGCGTACCGACCGGTTGGCCACGGTCTCTACCAGAACACCCGGCGGCGCGGCGATCCCGAGCAGCGGGACAGTCGGCTGCACGTCCCGCCGTCTCATCTCCTGGGCCGGCGGCGGCAGTACGATCTTCGGGGTGGGTATCGGCGTCGGAGCCGGGGCCGGAGGGCGGCTGGGCGGCGCGTGGAAGCCCTGCGCGACGGCCTCGGCCGCCAGCGGCGCGGCACCTGCGACGATCGCGACGACGAGGCCAAGAAGACGCAAAGGGTGAAGATGCCTTGTCGTCATCGTTCCTCTCCGGGCACGAAACGGATGACGCTGTGAAGCTTTGTTTTCTCCACCGTGGCGGGCAAACCTGCCGCATAGAGGCCATCGAGCGCCACCGCCGATTTCGCACTCATGTCCATTGTGCCGCGGACGATCGCGACCCGCCATCCGTCGAACGACAGCAGCGTTTGTTCGCCCATATCAATCTTTCGGCCGGTACCGGCATCGCTGACCTGGACGAAAAGTCCGGCATTGGCCGGGAGGCGGTCCATCGATACGGCGGCAACGACGTAGTCGTCGGCGCGTCGGGTCGCGCGCATCCGCGATACGGGCAGGGCATTCTCGGCGATGACGCGCAACAACTGCGCGTGTGTGCCAAATCCCTGTTCCAGTTGCCGGGCAAACGCCTGTCCCGGGATCACGAACAGGCGAATGTCGGGTGCGTCGACCGCAAAGCGTCGCAGGGCAAGATCGGTGACGTACAGGGCGTTGTCGCCGATCGTGTAGCTGAGCAGGTAGGATGTGAAGGCGCGTCGCCCGAGCGCATCGCCGAACTCCAGGATTCCCATAATCCGCCGTCCCGGAAGGCGGCTCGGGTGCGGGTCGATGTGGCTGACGCGCACCGTACGGACGTCGAACCCGGCGTAACGGAAGCTGTCGGACCGCAGCGCTGCACGGGCTGACTCACCGAAGCGGATCGGGATCCGTGATGCGGCCAGATCCTGTCCTCGCATGCCGAGGACAAGGCCCATCGCCGCCGTGCCGATGTCGGCGGGCGCGTCGGCAAGCGGTCCTTCGATCGGCCGGTCGAAGGTATGGACAAAGACATTCCCTGCATCCTGCGCATGTGCCGGGGGTATGCCGTGCCCCCCGATCGCAACTCCCGCAATGCACAGACCCAAGAAAGCACGAATGCGTTTCCGAAAATGTCGCATTGGAGAAGGCCGGTCCCCTGTTGTTGGTCCTTCTACAACTGTGTGCGGGAGTACCGCTTCAGACATTGATCAGAATCAAGCTGCGGCGGTCTCCGTCGCGGTGCGTCGGCGGAGTCCTTGCTTTGGGCACCAGGCGGCCCGCGGGGTCGTTACTGCGCCGCCGCCGGGACGTCGGTGTTCCAGACATCGCGCAGCAGGCGCCGGTCGGGGGCGATGGGTTTTCCGTCGCGGATCACCAGCCAGGGGACGAGGCGCTCGTCCACCGTCAGGACCTCGCCCTCGGCATCCGGCAGATCCCACCGGCCCGCGACCGGGTCGAGGACCGTGATGTCCGCGCGCGAGCCGACCGCCAGCGTCCCGATGTCGTCCTCCTCGCCGAGGATCTTCGCGGGATTCAGCGTGGTCCGCAGGATCACGTCCTCGAGCGGCATCCCGAGCGCCATCAGCCGGGTCATCGCGCCGCAGAGGCTGTAATCGAGCTTGCTGTCGTCGTGGTAGCCGTTGAAGTCGCCGTGCACGTCGCTGCCGATGGTGTTCGGCAGCACGCCCGCGGCCATCATCGCGCGGGCGATGCGGTAGCTGAAGTTCAGGCCGTAGCCGATGTCGAAATGGACCCCGCGCGCCAGGGTCTCCCTGACGATCTCCGGGACCGCATCGCCCGGGCCCATGATCCCGTCGGGCATGCAGCTGTAGACATGGGCGACCGTGTCGCCGGGCCGGATCAGCGGGAAGAACGCCTCCATCACCTTCTCCGGCTGCGGGCGGTTGTCCTCGTCGACGGGGAAGAGCTCGCCGGTGTGGACGTAGAGGGGCAGGCCGGTCCGTTCGCCCGCCTCGACGGCCATCTCCAGCACCTCCGTCTCCCAGTGTGAGAAGCCGCCCGATTCCCCGTGGGACTTGATGCCCTTCACCAGGCCCGGGTAGTCCGCGAGCGCGGCCTCGATGGCCTCGATGCGCATCATGCCCGGATTGTGCAGGACCGTGCCTTCCATCCCGCCCATCAGCGCGCCGGCGACGTTGGCCGACACGAAGCTGCGCACATCGGTGATCGCGGGGTCGGCGATGTAGGCCTTGAAGCCGCCGACGGTCCACGGTCCGGCGCTGCCCTGGTCGACGATGGTCGTCGCGCCGGAATGGATGCCCGCGTCGTCGGGGTCGAGGCCGAAATTCGTGACCCACTCGTAGACATGCACGTGAATGTCGATCAGCCCGGGCGAGACGATGCGCCCGCGCGCGTCGAGGGTCTCCCCGGCCGTGTGCGGCCCGAGGTCGTCGGCGACGGCGGCGATCCGCCCGCCGGTGATGGCGATCTGTGCCGGGCCGTTGCGGCCGGTGGCGGGATCGATGATGCGGTCGCCCGTCAGGACGACGTCGTAATGCGGTGTGCTGGAATCCATTGGAAGGTACGTACCCGTGTGACGTGAAAAACTGCCATCACTATACAGGTCCGTGCCCGCTCCCGACGAACCAGCCGTCTATCCGGTGCCGGCTAGCCGGAAAGATCGCCCATCGAGATCCGCACGGGATTGTCGCCGTCCTGCGCCCTGTGTTCCGCCGCGCGCTGGAGTTCCTCGCGGTTCTGCAGCACGACGTCCCAATACTCGTGAAATTCCCCGGTCGCGGTGACGCCGTAGCGGTCCTCGAGCAGGTTGCGGTCGATCTCGACGACATGGGTCCTGCCGTCGTGCTCCGCCTCGACGAGCAGGGCGGTCTCGCGCAGCTCGTATTTTCCCTGGTCCAGAAACTTCATGCTTTTCTCCGGTTTTCCGGGGCGTGAACGCCCGGACCGGGTCCCGCGTTCCACGGGAATGTTTTCAACCTTTACACCCGACGCACCCGGAACGGTAAAGGCGTTTACATGTAAACATCTGATATTGCTGAATTAATTTGAAATTCGCGGGCTCCGGCCGCTAGGGTCTTCCTGTCGACACCGCGATGGTGTCGCGAGCAGTTCAACCCAGTCAGGCGAAAGGCGCCCGCGATGAACCAGATGACGAAAGCCGCACAGACCGACTTCCGCTCCACCGAAACCAACTGGAGCGCTCCGGCGACCACGGTCGAGTATGACAAGGACGGAAATCCTGCGACGGTCGTCTCGCCGTTCCGCGAGGACACCCGCGCCGCGCCTGTCGCGTCCCCCGCGCCGCGCCCGGCGATGTTCATCGCCCGCTCGGACGAGATCCACTACGACGACGGCGACCCGGGCACCGTGCTTGCCTGACCGGAAGAGTTCAGGAAACGCCGGAAGGGCCCGCCTCACAGGAGGCGGGCCTTTCTTTTTGCGGTATCAGGCCGCCTCGCGGGTCTTGGGAATGCCGCCCATCTCGACGTAGCGGTAGCGCTCGTCGAGGATCGGCGCGAGCTTGCGCCGGTGCTGTTCGCCGGCCGCGATCCACATGCGCAGCAGGTGACGCTTCAGCGCCGGGTCGTCATGGTCCTCGTAGGCCTCGCGCGCATGCAGGACCGTGTGGTTGTTGATGAACTGCATGTCGCCTTCCTCGAAATGCATCTGGAGGCGCAGTTCCTGCCGGTTCGAGATTTCCTGGAAGACGTCGAGCGCCTCGCGCTGGGCGTCCGTGAGCGTGAGTTCCTGGCCGTAGCGCGAGACCGACTCCATGAAGGAGCGGTTGGTCACCCGTGCCGCCAGCCGCCCGTCGCGCGCGCTGAGCATGGGGCAGTCGTACCAGGGCTGCTCGCCGTCCGGATGGTCGCCGCGCCAGTCGATGTGGAACGGCTGGTAGAGCACCTCCAGAAGGTCCGGGCGTTCCGCACGCAGCACGTTGTGCACCGCGGGCGCGCTGACGAGGTAGCTCGCGCCGCCCGACTTGGCCGTGCGCAGGCAGAACAGGCCGAGCAGGTCGACCGGCAGCTGGTCGCAATGGAAGTCCAGCTTGTTGCGGGTCTGGTAGCCCCGGGCATTGGGGTCGGACAGGGTCTTGCCCTCGTCGGTGACATGGCCGAGCAGGTGGCCGCGCGAGTTCTGGGACACGGGCCGGCCCATATGGACCCCGATCCCCCAGTAGATCAGCGCACAGTCCTCGTTCGAGTAGCGCTCGCGCGGCAGGCCGCGGATCAGGATCACGCCCAGCCCGTCGGTGACCCGCGACGTCAGGTCCTCGAGCCGAGCCCCGAATGACGGGATCGGGAAGTCGTCGGCCCGGAAAGGGATGCCCAGGCCGGCCTTCCGGACGGCCTGCAGCGCCGCGTCGAGCTCGGCGATCTCGTCGTCCTCGAGCTGGTAGAACCAGCGCGGATCGTCCTGGATCTCCGGCCCCACCCAGCAATCGGGGCTGCGAATTTCGTCTCGAATGATCTCGACCATGATGACCTCGGATTTGTGGCGTTTGGGCAAACGTATCGGCTCGGCGCGGTCCGCAGCAATGGGGCCTCTCCGGCGTCTGCCATGCACACGGCGTAAAGCCCCAAAATCGTGGACAAAGGGGTTGATATAAGAGTGTGCGCCTGCCATCGTTTTTCCACTAAGAGAGAAATTTCGTGCCTGTCCCGCTCGCGTGGACGGGCAACGGAGTTCGCCCTTTGCACAAAACCGGAACACAGGGAGGTTCCTCATGAAGTTCATGACCACTCTTGTCGCGGCGGCCAGTGTCGTTGCGATCGCATCCGCGGCACAGGCGGCCGAGCAGTACCGCATCGGCGGCGGCCCCGCCGGCGGCGGCTGGCATCCGTCCGTGAGCGCCGGCGCCCAGCTTCTGAACGAAGAGATCGGCGACAGGTTCAAGTTCAACTACTCGCCGTCGAACGGCTCGGTCGACAACGTCCGCCGCGTCGGATACGGCAAGTTCGACACGGCCTGGGGCCATGTCGGCCAGGTCTTCCAGGCATGGAACGGCGTCGGCCTCTTCGAGGAAGACGGCAAGCTTCAGGACTTCCGCATCATCGCGAACGTCCGCAAGCAGACCCAGATCGTCGCCGTGCTCGCCGACAGCCCGATCAAGTCCTACTCGGACATGAAGGGCAAGATCGTGAACCTGCTGAACAAGGGTTCGGGCTCGAACGTCAACTGCCGGAACATCATGGAAGGTGCCGGCATCATCAACGACATCGACGTCCGCAACCTCGGGTTCTCGGATTCGGCCCGTGCGCTGGGTGACCGTCAGATTGACGTGTACTGCTCCGCGGGTGCGCCGTTCACGATTCCGGCCCTGACGCAGCTGTCGATCACGAAGCCGGTCCGCTACATCAGCCTGACCGACGAAGAGCAGGCCAACGTCATCAAGACGAACCCGTTCTACGCGGCCGTCACGATCCCGGTGCAGCCGGACGTGAAGGGCATGGACGCGCCGGCGAAGTCGATCGCCTACGACGTGTACTGGCTCGCCTACAAGACGATGTCCGACGAGGCCATTTCGGCGATGCTGGAAACCACGGCTGACCCGGAGAACCTGAAGAAGCTGGTGGCGGTTGCAGGTTACTGGAAGACGCTGAACGGCGACTTCACGAACCTCAAGTCGCTCAACATCCCGGTCCATCCGGCGGCTGCCAAGTACTGGGAAAGCCGCGGCTTCGACGTCGCTGACGAAACCGTCAAGGCGTTCTAGCCGATCAACATACCGGCAGCTCTGCCGGTCCTGTGGCGAGGCGCGGAGAAGTTTCCTTCTCCGCGCCTTGTCCGCATTTACGGCCGTCCGGTTGAATATTTGACGTTAAATCAACCACTTGTATGACGGCTCGTTGTCACTGAACTGTCGCAGGCGAAGCCCATGAGCACTATTTCCGTACTCACCAAGGTCGGCATCATCGCCGACGAGATGACGCCGCCGCGCGGCATGGCGCAGATCGTGCGCCCGTTCTTCTCGGTTGTGGCCGTCTGCTACGCCTATTTCTTCATCCACATCTCGTTCTTCGGCCCGCCGGTCGAGGAGGTCTTCCGTGGCACCTTCGTCCTCGGCGTCGGGGTGATGTCGTTGCTGGCGTTCAAGAACCGCCAGCGCTCGTACCGCGAGAAAGCGGTCTGGCTCGACGAGATGTTCAGCATCGTCAACCTGATGATGCTTTGCGCCGCGATCGCGATCTGGATCCATTACCAGATCGGCGATCACCCCAAGCAGTGGTTCCGCTACTACGACGGCACCGTGCTCACGGTCGGGTGGATCGGCGCCGCCGTCGGGTTTGCCATCTATCTGTTCGAGGGCTGGAAGCTGAAGCAGGGGGATGGCTTCACCATCTCCGACATCCTGTTCCTCGTGTGCATCGTGATGGGCGTGTTCTGGTACATCGAGAATGTCCAGGAGCTGCGGATCGCGACCGGGCGCCCCATTCCCGCGCTCCTGTTCATCTATGCGGTGATGCTGGTGGCGGTGAGCTTCGAGATCGCGCGCCGCATCGTCGGGCCGCTGATCCCGCTGCTCGGGTTCCTGTTCTTCATCTACTCCTTCGAGGATATCGCCCAGGCGATGCCGGGCCTGCTCAACCACCCCGGCTATCAGGCCGAAGAGGTGATGGATTTCCTCGTCGCGTCGACCGAGGGCATGTTCGGCCTGATCACCAACGTGTTCGCCACCTTCATCGTCATCTTCGTGATCCTCGGTGCGTTTCTCGAAAAGACCGGCCTCGGCGCGGTGATCATCAACACCGCCTACCGGCTGACCGGCGCCAAGACCGGCGGCCCGGGTCTTGCGGCGGTCATCAGCTCCGGCCTGTTCGGGATGATCTCCGGGTCCGGCGTGGCCAACGTGATGACCACGGGCACGCTCACCATCCCGCTGATGAAGCGGGTCGGCTACCGGCCGGCGTTCGCGGGTGGCGTCGAGGCGGCCGCATCGACGGGCGGCGCCTACATGCCGCCGATCATGGGTGCGGGCGCGTTCCTGCTGGCCGAGCTCACCGAGACGCCGTACTTCACCATCGTGACGATCGCGGTCATCCCGGCCATTCTCTATTACCTGTCGGTCGGCCTGATCGTGTTCTTCCGGGCGGTCAAGGACGAGCTGCACGGGGTTCCCGAGGAGGAGCTGCCGGCCTGGGCGGATATCCTGCCGAAGCTGCACCTGCTCCTGCCGATCCCCGCCATGGTCTTCTTCCTTGTCGCCGGCGATTCGCCCTTCCTGGCCGC
>JAEPNS010000069.1 GCA_017643325.1 Alphaproteobacteria bacterium
CCGCTCGCGCTGATCTCCGGCCGCAAGACCGGCCTTACGCACCTCGAGCCTGTTCAGTTGGAAACCCTGCCGCCGATCAAGCTGGTGATGCCCTCGTCCCAGCACAGCCTGCGCGGCATGCTGGAGCGCTACATAAAGATGGGCAACATCAAGGTCGAGCGGATCGTGGAAATCGATGGCCTGTTCGGGTCGCTCGAGTTCATCCGCGATTCCGACTTTTCCGGGATTTTCCCGGTCACGACGATCGTGCGCGACCTCGACCGGGGCGAGCTCGTCGTGAACCCCCTGCTCGGCCGCCAGACGCGCCTCGACTACTATCTCGTCCATCAGACCCAGCGCCCCCTCTCTCGCGCCGCGCGCACCTTCGCAGAACGACTGGAGGAAGCGCTGCGTCACTCGGCGGGCGCGTGGGCGGCGGTCGTGGCCGGCGCCCCGGATATTGCCGCCTGATTTATAGATCCTCGCCGGAGAGATAATTCCGGCTTATAGTCCACGAATGGATCTTCGCCAGCTCGAACAGTTCATCGCGGTTTACGAGGAAGGCAGCTTTTCCAGGGCCGCACGGCGGGAAAACTGCACCCAGCCCGGCCTTTCGGTACAGATCCGCAACCTCGAGGACGAGTTCGGCGTCGCACTCTTCACGCGCAGCCGCCGCGGGGTCGAACCGACGGTCGCCGGCAAGCGCCTGTACGCGCGCGGCCTCGACATTCTCAATTCGGTCGCGGAAACCGCGAACGCATTGCATGACCTCTCGAGTGACGTCACAGGCGCAATCACCGTCGGGACCGTGCCGTCGGTCTCGCGCAGCGCGCTGCCTGCCGCCCTCTCGCGTTTCGTCGAGGCGCACCCGAATGTCGAACTGCGCCTCGACGAGGCCTATGGCGGCACGCTGACGGAGCGCGTCGCGGCGGGCGAGCTCGACTTTGCCGTCGTGACCAGCGCCGTCAGCCACGAGGGGATCGAGGCCACACTTCTGGCCGAGCACGAGATGGCACTTGTTTCGGGCCCGGATTCCGGCCTCAAACACCTGGAACCGCTCGCGCTGAAGAACGTCCCGCCGCTGCGCATTGTTCAGCCCACGCGCCGCCATGCGATCCGGGCCCTGATCGACACCCACCTCGCACGGGCTGACGTCGAGATCGCCGCGAGCATCGAATCCGACGGGTTGAACACGACGCTCGAGTATGTCCGGCATTCGGGCTGGTCGACCCTAACGGCCGTGGCCTCCGTAATCGACGCCGCCGATTCCGGGACGCTGGTCATCAACCCCATTGTCCGCCCCCGGGCCGAGCTGGACTACTATTTGGTCCGCCAGGTTCGTGCGCCGCTGACAGGCGCTTCGGAACGTCTCGTACAGCTCTTGCGCGAAGAACTCGCCGCCATCACCCGGCGCTGGCGGACACTGTCCCGACGCCACCAATGAGCATATAATTTGTCGTAGTATCAGTTTCTTAGGGGGAGTTCTTCATGTCTATTTCAACCGACGGTGCGCGCGTCATTGTCACAGCCGGCGGCTCGGGGATCGGCCGGGCCATCGTCGACCGGTTCGTGGCGGCCGGCGCCCGGGTTCACACCTGCGACGTGCAGCAGGACCTGCTCGACGAAACGGTCGCCAGCAACGACGCGGTGTCCGGGTCGCTGACGGATGTCGGCGTTCCCGAACAGGTCGAGCAGCTTGTCGCGGACGCCGTCGAGCAGATGGGCGGGGTGGACGTGCTGGTCAACAACGCCGGCATCGGCGGCCCGCGCGCGGCGCTGGAAGACGTCTCTTACGAGGACTGGGACCGGACCATCCGGGTCAATCTCAACGGCATGTTCTACTGCATCAAGAATGTGGCCCGGCACATGAAGGCACAGCAGTCGGGCTGCATCGTCAATATCTCGACCGCATCGGCCAAGGTCGCGCTGCCGATGCGCTCACCCTATGTCGCCTCGAAGGTCGGCGTTCTGGGCCTGACCCACACGGTGGCGCGCGAGTACGGGCCCTACGGAATCCGGTGCAACGCGATCCTTCCCGGACTGATCGACAACGAACGCGGGCGCGGCATTGTCGCCAACCAGGCCCGGGAACGCGGCATCTCCGTCGAGGAGCGCGAGGCGGAGTTCCTCGAGTTCATCTCGCTCAAGTGCTGGATCGACCCGACCGAGGTCGGCGATCTGGCGGTGTTCCTCGCCTCCGACGCCGGCAGGCACATCACCGCACAGGAAATCGGCATGGACGGCAACGTCGAGTGGGAAATCTGACACGGGTCCCACTGTGATGCCGATCATCGAACTCAGCACGTTCCAGTACGTCTTTGCGTTTTTCGCGTTCTTTCTCGGCGGGCTCGTGAAAGGGACGGTCGGGATGGGCATGAAGGCGATCACGCTCGGCCTGCTGGCAACCGTGGTCTCGCTGCCGGTGGCCATCGCGCTGCTGATCGTGCCGGGCCTGACGGCCAACGCCTGGCAGGTGGTTGGCGGCGGCGCGCCGCGCCAGACCCTCCGGCGCATCTGGCCCCTCCTGGCTGCCTGCTGTATCGGCGTCTGGCTGGGCGCGGAAGTGCTGGTGGTCGCCGAGACCCGTCTGCTGACCATCGGGCTGGGAATCCTGCTGGGTGCCTACGCTGCCTACGGGCTCATTGCGCCGCACATCCCGACACCCGGGCGACACGAGATATGGATGTCGCCCACGATCGGTGGCCTTAACGGGCTGGCTGCGGGTATGACCGGATCCGACGTCATCCCCGGCGTGCCATACCTCCAGGCGATGGGCCTGCCCCGCGAGGAGCTGGTGCAGGCGATGGGCCTGCTGTTCCTGACGGCGTCCATCGCCATTGCGTTTGCCTTCCAGAACAAGGGGCTGCTGGACGGAGAACTCGCCGTGTCCTCGGTCGTATCGGCCATTCCGGCGTTGTCAGGCTACTGGTTCGGCGCGAAGATCCGCCGCCGTATTGCGGAGGCGCAGTTCCGGCGGGTCATCCTCGTCTCGCTGCTGATCCTGGGCAGCTACATCGTGGTGCGGAACGTGATCTGACGCGGCCACGCCGGGCCATGTGTCCGAACTAGGCCTGGGTCACCAGCAGCGCCGGGTCAACCGAGTACATGTCGGGGATGCCGAGCATGGCGAGGGTATAGGAAAGGTCGTCGCGCACGATCTCCACCACCCGTCGCGCGCCGTCCCTGCCGCCCGCCGCAACGCCGTAGAGGAACGCGCGGCCGAGAAAACAGAAATCCGCACCGAGCGCCGCCGCCTTGACCACGTCCGATCCGCGCCGGATACCACCGTCGAGAAACAGCGTGCTGCCTTCCGGTGCGACATCACGGGCGGGCGCGAGGCAGTCCACCGTCGCCGGCACGATATTGAGCTTGTTGCCGCCGTGGTTCGACAGAGATACCGCATCCGCGCCGACCTCGTAGGCGCGCGAGACGTCGCCAGGTTCCATCAAACCCTTGAGCACAAGCTTGCCCTTCCACAGCGCGCGGATACGCTCCACGTCTTCCCAGACCAGGTTCGGCGGCCAGACGCTGGCGAAGTACTTCGCAATGTCTTTCGGAGAGCTGCCCGCCGGCGCATAGGGCATCCAGCTCTCCATCTTCGGCATGCCGCCGCTGCGCAGGAACTCGAGCAGCCAGCGCGGATGTGTCGCCAGATCGCCGGCGATCGACGGCAGCTTCGCCCAGTCGATGCCGCCGATGGGCGTCACCCCGCTGCGCTGCGGCACCTCGCTCTTGTTCTGGATCGGGTAGTCGACCGAGACGACAAGCACCTCGCAGCCCGCATTTCGTGCCTGGCCGATCAGGCGTTCCGTCAGCGCGAACTCCCTGGCCGGGTAAAGCTGGAACCACACATGGTCCGGTGCGATCCGCGCCACGGTCTCGATGGACTCTGTCGAGACGCCCGACAGCATGAACGGGATGTTCGCCTCGCGCGCGACCTCGGCCAGGAAGCGGTCCGCGCCCGGCCTGAAAATGCCGAGACCGCCTACGGCCGAAATCCCGAACGGCAGGTCGTACTCGCGCCCGAAGACCGTTCGGCGCGTGTCCGGCGGCACCACCTTCACCAGCACGCGCGAGAGCATCTGGTACTTGTCGAAGGCCGCCTTGTTGCGGGCCACGCTGGCGCCGTCCGCGTGACCGTATTCCACGTAGTCGAACAGGAACGACGGCAGGCGCCGGCCCGCCATCTTGCGCAAATCCTCGATATTCAGCGCGGACGATACTCCCGACATCTTTCTGCCCCTACCCCAAGGAACAAACCCGGCGATAGCATATCGCCGGGTTTGCTCGGTACCGGGACCGTGCGACTGAGTCCAGACCTACCCCGCGATGAACAGACCCGCCGCGAAGCCCTCATCCACCACGAAGTTGGCGCCGTAGATCGCCTTGCCGGTCTTCGGCGAGGCTAGGAACAGTGCGGTGTTCGCGATGTCGCTGGCCTCGGAATAGGTCCGGCCCGACGGGGTCACCATCTCCATGAAGTCGAGCACCGGCTTGAGCTCCGGGTCGGTGCGGATGTCCTCGTTCATCGGCGTCGCCGTGTTGCCCGGCGAGATCGAGTTTACGTGGATGCCGTCGCGCGACAGTTCGGTCGCGAGCGCCTTGGTGAGCATGACAATCCCCGCCTTCGTCGCGCAGTAGACCGAGTACGCCGGCAGCGCGCGCACGCCGGCGACCGACGCGAGGTTGATGATGTTGCCCTGCTTGCGCCCCTTCATATGCGGCACGACGGCGTTGGTAACGTTCCAGTTGCCCTTCAGGTTGATGTCGACCATCCGGTTCATGTCGACCGACTTCGTCTCACCCGCGGGGGTCGGGTAGAAAACGCCCGCGGCGTTCACAAGGATGTCGATCTTCTTGAAGTCCTTGACGACCTTCTCGACCATCTTGTTGACCTCGGCCGGCTTGGTGACGTCCGCGGCGTAGCCCTTGGACTTGCGCTTGATCTCCTTGGCAATCTTGTTGGCCTTGCGCACGTTCGAGCTTGCGACCACGGCGCAGGTGGCGCCCTCGGCAGCAAACGTGCGGGCGATCTCCTCGCCGATGCCTTGCGAGCCGCCGGTGATCAGCGCGACCTTGTTTCTAAGCTGCATTCGTCTCTCCTTCGATTGGTTCTGTCGTTCAGTATCCGGCCGAAAGGCCCTCATCCATCAGCAGGAGCGTGCCGTGCGCGGCGTTCGCGTCCTGTGAACACAGGAACATGATCGCCCCCGCCATCTCGCGCGGGTCGGCAAACGGCCGGTTGCTGAGAGTGTTCTTCTTGATGGTTTCGTAGATTTCCTCGTATTCGGGCTCGGTGCGCACATTCTCGTTCATCGGTGTCGCAGTGTTGCCGGGTGCGAGGCAGTTCACGTTGATGTTGTGCGGCGCGAGCGCGGCGGCGAGCGAGCGGGTCATGTTGATGACCCCGGCCTTCACGGCCGAGTACACGATGTAGTTGCTGCGGCCGGCGACACCTGCCGCCGAGCCGAGGTTCACGATGCGGCCACCCCCGGCTTCGATCATGTGCGGGGCGACCGCATTGCACATGAAGAAAACACCCTTGAGGTTGGCATCGGCCATCCGGTCGTACATCTCCTCGTCGGTCTCGCCGATGCGGGTCGGATAGAAAACCCCCGCCGCATTCACGAGGACGTCGATGCGGCCGAAAGCGTCCATTACATTGGCCACGAGCGTACCGATCTGCTCGACATCGGCGATGTCGCAGGCAAAGCCGCGTGACCCGTTGCCACAGCGATCCGCGACCTCCTGCGCCTTTTCGACCGACGAACTCGCCACCACGGCGACGCTCGCACCTTCCTCGGCGAACCTTACGCAGGCTTCCGCACCGATTCCCGACGATCCGCCCGTGACGAGCACCACCTTGTCCTGAAACCGCATCTCTTCCCCCTTACAGTGCTTCGTACATCGCATCGACGAGCGGCGTCGCAAACGGGCCCATGTCCGCGATCGGCGCCATCCGGTTGCCGCAATAACTGAACCCGATATGGCGCACCGGGTCGCCGAAACCGACCGCGCCGCCGATCCCCGTATGTCCGAAATTGTCGCGATGGCCGCCGAACGGAAACGGCGGGCAGGACAGCATGAACCCGCACGCAAAACGGAACGGCCGGTTGGTCATCCGGTCGAGATCGTCCCAGTGTTCGCGGATCGCATCTGCGATCAGTTCTTCGGACAGAAGCCGCTTTCCATCGATCATGCCGCCGTTCGAGAGGCCGCCATAGAGCCGCGCGATCGCGCGCGCGTTGCCGTGACCGTTGGCCGAGGCGAACTGGTTGTGGACCCATTCGTCCGAGTTGAAGTCCTCGCTCTTCGGCAACGGGTTCCATCCCCGGGTGAGCGGCGATTCCGCCTCTCCCTTGATGCCGTCGCGCGACGGCGTCCCCGGCGTTTCGACGAATTCCGCGCGGCGCGACGCCTCTTCGTCGTTCAGACCGATATGGAAGTCGATCCCGAAGGGATCGGCGACGTCCTCGCGCCAGACGGTGCCGACATCACGGCCGTCGGCCCGCCGGATCAGGGCACTCATCAGCGGCCCGTAGGTGAAAGAATGATAGGCCCCGCCGGTGCCCGGCTCCCATTCCGGCTTGGCGGCTTCAAGCGCCCGCTCCACCGATACGCCGTCCCACAGCGAGCCCGCCGGCGCGGCATCGGCATAGATCACGCCCGACTGGTGCGAGATCAGGGTGCGGACGCTCATCTCGTCCTTGCCGTCGCCGGTGAATTCCGGCCAGTGATCGCTGACCCTGTCATCCATCGAGACAGCACCGCGGTCGATCAGCGTCAGCAGCGCGATCGCCGCACAGGACTTGGTGACCGACATCATGCAGGTGACAGTGTCCCGCTCCCACGCCTTCGTCCTTGCGGCATCGCGGTAACCGCCCCACAGGTCGACAACCGGCTCGCCGTCGATCACGACGGAGACGCAGGCGCCCAGCTCTTCACCGCAGTCCGGGTCGCCGTTTTCCATGTTCCTTCGGAACGCATCCTCGACCGCTTCGAACTTCGGGTCGCAGGAGCCGTCGATGGGAATGCCGTTCATCGTCCTATTCCACTTCCGCACGCAAACGCGCCGTTTCATCAGCGCGGACCGCACCGTCCGGATCGACCGCCACCGCGTAGACATCGCGTGCCCTGTCGACGCTCAGGAAGCCTTCGGCGACCTGCCACGCCACCCGTTCCGGGTCGCGCTCGGCCGGAGGACCGTAACCACCGCCGCCGCATGACCGTGAGACCATGAGTTCGCCGGGCTCGAGATACACCTGACCGACCCGCGGAACCTCCTCCTCGTTTCCGTTCGCGCTCAGCTTGTGCTGGCCCGCGTTTGCCGCACCCAGCCCGCCCCGCACGCCCTTCGGGCCGTTGATGGTGCCGTCGGAATTGTAGATCAGCGACATGCGCCCGGCCCGAGGTCCAAAGACCGCGAAACCCTGCGGCGCCCCGCACATCCGCCCCGCGCCCTCGCTGTCCGGCACGAAGCCGCGTGCGTGCACGTAGATCGGCAAACGCAATTCGTCGAGTTCGACGGAATCCAGAAAGCACATGCCTGCGTTGCCCACATGCCCGACCGTCCACCAGGCATCGGTGTGGGCGCTCGCCGCGCCGTTGGTCCGCCCGAGGAATACCTGGTTCACATAGTCCTTCCCGGTTTCCGGGTTGGTACCGGAAACCACGGCGGCCGCAGGTGGACTTGACGCCCCGCATTCCGCCAGCCCGACGTCCTCGGAAATCTTCGCCATCGATGCCTGCACCGAGTTCGAAACCCGGTCGGCGACATTCGTGGTGGCCGCAGAGCAACTCGTCGGATGCTTCGGGATCCCGACGACGCAATTTTCACGCAGGTGAACGTCGATCCGACGAAACGAGCCCGCGTTCTTGGGCACCGTGTGGTCGATGGAGTTGAACACGCCGACCATCGCCGCCGTCCGTGCGCAGGCCTCCGACAGGTTGAGGCCGCACGGCATGGCGTCGGGATTATCCCGCAGGTCGACCGCCACGCGCCCGGCATCCGGGTCGGTCCTGACCGAGACGTTGATCGTCACGCCCTCCTCGGGCGTGCCGGGGATCGGGTCATGGGTGCTGGAATGGCCCGCCTCACCCGCCGGAAGCTCGCGCAAGGCGGCATCCATGCGCGATTCGGAATAGTCGAAGAAGCGTCCGGCAAAGGCCTCAAGCGCGTCCCACCCGGCTTCCTCGCCCAGCGCAGTAAGCTCGCGCTCGCCGATCCGCGCGGCACCGACCATCGCCAGGTAGTCGCCCCACCACTGGTCGGGCACCCGGATGCGCAGGCGGCACATCCGCACGATGTCCTCGATGTTCTCATAGTCGCGCTGCACCCGCACGGCGGGGAAGATGAGCGCGCCCTCCTCGTACACGTCGCGGGCACGCGCATGGTACGTGGTCGGGATCGAGTTGCCGATATCGGCCTGGTGCGCCTTCGCCTCGACCGTGAAGCGATGTCGCCCGCTGTTGTCCACGACCGGCACGAGGATCGTGTGATCGGCGGGATGGGAGCAACCGTGATAGGGCGAGTTGTGCAGGAACGCATCGCCTCGCTTCAGTTCCGGATGAAACTCGGCCATCGACCGCGCCATGATGTCAGGCCCGGAAAGGACATGGATCGGCAGGCTTTCGGTTGCCGTCAGGAGCTGGTGGTCTGCGGTGACGATGCAGCAGGAAAAATCACGCGCGGTGTTGAGCACGCCCGAGCGACCGGTGCGCAACAGCGTGTTCGCCATCTTGCGCACCACCCCGTCGAGGCGGTTCGCCAACAGGGCGAGCTGGACGCCGTCCGGCTCCATCAGGCTGCCATTTCGGCCCGCAGCTTCTCCGTTGCGGACGCGTCGAGGTTGCCGTCGCCGTCAACCACAACGCCGTAGACCGATCTGGCCCGATCGGCGCTGACATATTCCTCGCGCACGTCGTGGGCAACCATCTCCGGGTCGCGGTCGAGCGGGCTGCCGTAGCCCCCGCCACCGCAGGACTGCGAACCGATCATCTCACCGGCCATGAGCGAGACCACATCACAGTTCGGGAGTTCTTCGTGTTCACCGTTGCGGGTGATCTTGAACTGCCCAGCCGTCGAACCGTCAAGGCCGCCGCGTACGCCCTTCGGACCGTTAATCCCGCCGTCGCTGACATAGGCGACGTCAAGATTGCCAATCCGCGGCCCGAACTCGGTATAGGCCGAGCGGGCCCCGCAGAAGCGCCCCGCGCCTTCGGTGTCCGGTGCGAATGTCCGGGTCTTGATGTAGAGGGGCTGGCGCAACTCGTCGAGCTCTATGGAATCCTGGTAGCAGAGCCCGCCATTGCCGACATGACAGATCGACTGCCAGCAGTCGGCGTCGGGCGCACCTGCGCCACCGGTCAGACCGAGGAAGACCTGGTTCACGAACGGCTCCCCGCTGTCGGGGTTGGTGCCGGATACGACCCCAACGGCCGGCGGGATGATCGCGCCGCATTCGGCGAGCCCGAACCCGTCGGCGATCTCGGCGATCGCCGCCTGGGTCGGGTTCGAGACCCGGTCGGCGATATTGGTGGTCGCGACCGAGCAACTGGTCGGGTGTTTCGGAATTCCGCAGACGGAGTTTTCGCGCAGCAGCACCTCGATCCGCCGGAACGATCCGGCGTTCTTGGGCACTGTGTGGTCGATGGAGTTGAAAACGCCCACCATTGCCGCCGTACGGGCACAGGCCTCGGACAGGTTCAGGCCACAGGGCTGAGCGTCCATGTTGTCGCGCAGGTCAACCGTGACCATCGCCTCGTCAGGCTTGATTGTGACGGTGCTGTTGATGGGGATCCCGTCTTCGGGCGTGCCCGGGATCGCATCGTGGGTCGAGGTCCGGGTCGCGGTGCCCGCCGGAAGCTGCCTGATCGCGCCGATCATCCGCTCCTCGGAATAGGCGAACCACTGTTCGTTGAAGGCTTCGAGCGTGTCCCAGCCGACTTCCTTGCCCAGCGCCAGGAGTTCGCGCTCGCCGATCCGCGCCGCGCCCATCATCGCCAGGAAGTCTCCCCACCACTGGTCGGGGACACGGATGCGCAGGCGACACATCCGAACGATGTCCATGTTGTACTCGTAGTCTTCCTGCACCTTCACGGCCGGGAAGATCAGCGCGCCTTCCTCGTACACGTCGCGCGCGGTGCCGTGATAGGTGGTCGGGATCGAGTTGCCGATGTCCGCCTGGTGCGCCTTGGCCGCGACCGTGTAGCGGTGGATCCCGTCGTCATCGATCACCGGAACCAGAATCGTATGATCCGCCGCGTGGGAGCAGCCGTGATAGGGCGAGTTGTGCAGAAACGCATCCCCACGTTTCAGCTCCGGGTGATTGTCCTTCATGGTCTGCGCCATGATGTCGGGTCCGGACAGAACGTGGATCGGCAGGCTTTCCGCGACCGCCGCGAGATCGTTGTCCGCGGTCAGGATACAGCAGGAAAAGTCCCGCGCGATGTTGAGGACGCCCGAGCGCCCCGTGCGCATCAGGGTGTTGCCCATCTTGCTCGAGATGCCCTCGAGCCGGTTGGACAGAAGAGCGAGCTGTACGCCGTCGATTTTCTGGTCTGCCATCTTCCGTCTCCTTCCCTCAGGCCGTGCCCGGCACGATCGAGACGCTGCCCGATCCGCGCCGTTCCGCTGTCGCCCCCGGATCCACGACCACCGTGGTGAACGGGGATTCGATGATCGCGGGACCTTTCAGGACTTCGCCCTCCTTCATGGCCTCGAACCGGCGCACCGTCGCGTCAACATGGCCGTGGCCGGAGAAATAGACCTTTCGGCTGCCGTCGACCGAGGTCTGCAACTCGCGCTCGGCCAGCGAACCGGTCTCGCTTTCACGCAACCGGCACTTCACCGAGGCCGTCCAGCCGACAACCTCGATTTCGGACTCCGGATCGTTGATTGCGAAAATGTCCTCGTGCGCCTCGTGGAAGGCCTGCACCAGCGCCCGCACGTCGGCGTCGCTGTCAAACCGGCGCGACGCGATGGGCACCTCGATCTCCCAGACCTGCTCCGGGTAGCGCGCCTCGGCGAAGAACTCGATCGTCTGGTCGATCGATCCCTGACCCGGTCCGTCGATGAAGGCGTTGCAGCTCGCCTCCAGCGCGTCGAGAATTGCGTTCACGCCGTCCGCGTCGAAATCCTCGGACGTGGCGAAAAAGGTCCGGGTGTACTGCGAATGCAGGTCGGACATCATCGCGCCCGCCGCGCTGAGGGCTGCGCCGACTTCAGGGATTAGCACGCGTTCGCTGCCCAGCCTGCGGCCGATGGCCGTCGAGTTCAGTCCCGCCGCGCCGCCGCCGCCGATCAGAACCGCTTCGCGCGGGTCGATGCCCTGGTTGACGGTGATGTCGATGATGGCCTGCACCATGTTCTCCGTGGCGATCGAGATGATCGCCGCGGCCGCGTCCTCCAGCGACATGTTAAGCGGCTTGGCCACGTCGCGTTCGACCGCCGCCTTGGCGCCCTCGATATCCAGCGACATGTTGCCGCCGAGAAAGAACTCGGGATCGAGATAGCCGAGCACCAGCGAAGCGTCGGTCACGGTCGGCTTGTCACCGCCCTGCCCGTAGCAGGCAGGCCCCGGAACAGCGCCGGCCGACTGGGGACCGACGTGCAGCATGCCGCCGTCGT
>JAEPNS010000006.1:0-2181 GCA_017643325.1 Alphaproteobacteria bacterium
ATCCAGTAAACGAGGCTGTTTCGGCCTCGGCTTGAAAAGAGAACAAAAAAAGAACATTATGGGGATAACTTCGCGCCGCGCGCGGTTGTGGGCCGGTAGGGGCCATGCCAGTGTGAGCGCGGATTTGCGCACCGATTCGTTCGCGAAAACAGCCGGAATCGGGCGCCGGAAGATCGGATCGAACCCCCAGGAGGCACCCCGCCATGTCAGGCAGCGTCAACAAGGTCATTCTCGTCGGAAATCTCGGCCGTGACCCGGAAATCCGGTCCATGCAATCCGGCGACAAGGTGTGCAACCTGTCCGTGGCCACGTCCGAGCGCTGGCGCGACCGCAACACCGGCGACATGAACGAGAAGACCGAGTGGCACCGGGTCGTGATTTTTGACCAGAAGCTGATCGAGGTCGCGGAGAAGTACCTGAACAAGGGCTCGAAGATCTTTCTCGAGGGCCAGCTCCAGACCCGCAAGTGGACCGACCAGCAGGGCCAGGAGAAATACACGACCGAGGTCGTGCTGCAGCGCTTCCGCGGCGAGATGGTGATGCTCGATTCGCGCGGCGGCGGGCAGGGCGGCGGCTACGATTCCGCGCCCGACTACGGCGGCGGACAGCCCGCGATGGCGGCTGCGGCCGGTGGCGGCATGGGCGGCGGCGACGACCTGGACGACGAAATCCCGTTCTAGGAATCCGCCGGCATGAGCGACGACATCCCCAGCATCCTGTCCCACGTCTCGCTCGGCACCAATGACTTCGAACGCGCGAGCGCATTTTACGACAAGGTGCTCCCGACCCTGGGATGCCGCCGGGTGATGGAACATCCCGGCGCCGCGGCCTATGGCAAGGCGGTCCCCGAGTTCTGGGTACAGACACCCGTCGACGGCGCCCCGGCGAGCGTCGGCAACGGCGTGCATGTCGGGTTCATCGCGCCGGACAGGGACGCGGTGCATGCCTTCCATGAGGCTGCACTCGCCGCGGGTGCCCGCGACGACGGGGCGCCGGGGCCGCGCGAGGAGTACGGCGCGCCGTACTACGGCTGTTTCGTGCGGGACCCGGACGGGCACAAGATCGAGGCGGCGTTCTGGGACACGGAACTGGAGGGGTGACGACCCAAAGGTAAGTCGCTGATATTCCTTCGGAATTTCTACATTAAGTAGAATATGGAAACGAAAACCCTATATCTGGTGGTGTCTTTTCGTTTCTGGAACTGCGTGGGGGGCTCAACTCATGGAATTCGCACCGAGCGGTTTTCTGGTGTTCGTCATCGCGGTGGTCGTGTTCGCGATCATCGTCATCTGGTCCGGGATCAAGCAGGTTCCGCAGGCCCAGGAATGGACCGTCGAACGGTTCGGGCGCTACACGCGCACCCTGTCACCCGGGCTGCACCTGATCGTACCCTTCGTCGACCGGATCGGTTTCAAGCTGTCGCTGCGCGAGACGGTTCTCGACATCCCGTCCCAGGACGTCATCTCCTACGACAACGCCACGATCACCGCCGACGGCGTCGCCTTCTACCAGGTGATCGACTCCGCCCGCGCGGCCTATGAGGTCAACGATCTCGAGCGCGCGATCACCAACCTGTCGATGACCAACATCCGTACCGTGATCGGCTCGATGAGCCTCGACGACGTGCTGTCCAAGCGTGACGACATCAACGAGCGCCTGCTTCGCGTGATCGACGCCGCGACCAACCCGTGGGGCATCAAGGTCACCCGTGTGGAGATCAAGGACCTGACCCCGCCCGTCGATCTTGTCGAGGCGATGGGACAGCAGATGAAGGCGGAACGCGAGAAGCGCGCCGAGGTGCTGACGGCCGAGGGCGAGAAACAGGCCGCGATCCTGCGCGCCGAGGGCATGAAGCAGTCCGCCATCCTCGAGGCCGAGGGGCGGCGTGAGGCCGCCTACCGCGACGCGGAGGCGCGCGAGCGCGAGGCCGAGGCGGAGGCCAAGGCAACCGAGTTCGTCTCGACGGCGATCGCGGCCGGCGACATCAACGCGGTGAACTACTTCGTGGCGCAGAAATACGTCGAGGCCATCGGCAATCTGGCGTCCGCGCCGAACCAGCGGGTCATCCTGTTCCCGGTCGAGGCGTCGAACTTCATCGGCAGCCTCGGGGGCATCGCGGAGATCGCGAAGTCCGCCTTCGGCGGCGGCGACGATGCGGGCCCGGCCAGCACCAACGGCTCG
>JAEPNS010000006.1:2191-23574 GCA_017643325.1 Alphaproteobacteria bacterium
GGGCCGGCACGGCACCGTGCCGGTGACCTCGCGCGACGGCGCCGAGTAACCGGGAGGGCACCATGGACGAGTTTGTCTCCTGGCTCTGGGAGGTCGAGTTCTGGCACTGGTGGGCGCTCGGCGTGCTTCTGATCGGCATCGAGGTATTCGCCGCATCGACCCTGCTGCTCTGGCCTGCGATCTCGGCCTTCGTGCTCGGCGGGATCCTGCTGGTCGACCCGAACTTCGACTGGCGATTCCAGCTCCTGCTCTTCGCGGTCCTGGCGATCGGGAGCTCGATCGGGTGGCAGATGTGGCTGCGCAAGCACCCCACGGCGACCGACCATCCCATGCTGAACACCCGCGGGCGCAGCTATGTCGGGCGGCGGGTCACCCTGGTCGAGGGGCTCGATAACGGGCGCGGGCGCATCCGGATCGACGACACCTGGTGGCAGGCCGCGGTCGAGGACGGCGCGACCCTGAAGCCCGGCGGCGTGATCGAGGTGGCCGACACTGACGGTGCGACGCTGATTGTGCGGCCCGTGCCCACGGCATGAAGCGGATTGCCCGTTTCGTTGTCCTTGCCCCTCTGCTTGGTCTTTACCTGATCTTCCTGCCGTTTCTGGCCCTGGACGCGCGCGCCTGGCTCCGCAAGAAACGCCAACGGAACACCGGTGAGGAACGGCTCGTCGGCCGCCAGGCCATCGTGGACCGCATTTCGGATGCCGGATGGGCGCATCTTCGGCTCGGCGACGACTGGCGCCTCGGCGAAACCGCAGACGGCGTGCCGCTGGCGGGTGGCGACCGGGTCGAGGTGGTCGGTGCCCAGGGGGCCATATTGATTGTTCGCCCTATCTGAACCCGCACCGGAATAATCTCGGTGCCTCGCCGTCTGACAGGCAAGGACGCCGGCAATGAGGCCGCGTCCGGAACCTGACCCAACGGAGAGTGAACATGACCCATAGAAAGTCCGGCCGACGGATTTTCGTGACGTTCTTCGGCCTCGCCATGCTCCTGGCAGCCATGCCCGTGATCGCGGCCCAGAATACCGGTGCCGCCCAGTCGGGTGATACGTGCGGCGCACAGCTGCAGCAGGTCCGCGCGGATCTCGCGAAGCAGCCGGCGGCCGACCCGAACATGCGCGCCCAGGTCAACGAGGCGTCGGCCCTGTGCGAGCGGGGCGATGAAGCGGAAGCGCAGAAGATCCTCGACCAGGTGGTCAAGGACATGAACGCGGCGCCCGCGACGCGCACGAACTAGAACTCCCGGATGCGCGCTCCCCCGACACCTCCCGGGGCGCGCTCACGGCTGGCGCGGAAACACGCCAGTGGCGGCCCGGCGGTGGGGTCCCCAACGCTCGCCCCCGAGCTCCGACCGTCGGGCCGCAATTTCCGGAACAGGCTATGAACCTCTCCTCCCTGACAGCGCCCAAAGATGACACGGCTTTGACACACCCCCGGTGCCGTCCGACGTGTGACGGTTTTGCGGTCGCGCAGCTGCGCGCGGCGGATCGCAACGAGGGAACATCATGGTGCATCATCAACCGGACCTGGAGCGGGAAATCGACGGGCTGCGGCGGTACGCGCGGTTGCTCACCAAGAACTGGACGGACGCGGACGACCTGGTCCAGGAATGCCTGCTCCGCGCGCTCGAGAAATGGCCGCGCGTCACGCAGGTCGAGGACCTGCGGCGCTACCTGTTCTCGATGCTGCACAACCTGTTCATCGACGGGGTACGCAAGACCGGGAGAAGGGGGACGGTCGTGCCGATCGAATCCGCGATGACCGCCGCGCCGCTCGTCCGCCCGGGAAACCAGGAGCATCATGTCGAGCTGCACGACCTGGCCGAGGGGCTGTCTGCGCTGCCGGACGCCCAGCGCGAGGTCGTCCTGCTGGTCGGGCTCGCGGGCTTCACCTACGACGAGGCGGCGGACATCGTCGACTGCCCGGTCGGGACCGTCATGTCGCGCCTGTCGCGCGCGCGCAAGACGCTGCGCCATCACATGGACGGCGTGCCCCGTGAAGGCGCGCTTCGCCGGCAGGTCCGATGAGGAAACGGGCGGGCAAGATCGCGGTCCTGGTGCCGGAAGCGCTCCTGCACGCCCATGTGGACGTCCTGCTGACCCCGGCGCGGCGAAGGGCGGTCGAGTCCGCGATCGCGCGGGACCCCGACCTGGCCGAAACGGTCACGGCCTGGCGCCGCCAGAACCGGGGCCTCCGGAAGCTCGCGGCGCTTCATACCCCGCCACCGATGTCGCGCGACATGCGCTATGCCGTGCAGCGGCTCAAGGACGGTCGCGGATTGCGCCCGCGCAACCGGTCGACATGGCAGATCGCGGCGGCGATTGCGCTGATGGCCCTCGGGACGTGTCTCTGGCTTGCCGGGGCGGACCTGTCGGACCCGGACAGGTCCGGCGTGGTGCTCACCACGTCGGTGCCCGGCGCGAAGCCCGCACCGCCGTCCGGTGTCGTCGAGGCGACGGCGGAAGGCGAGCCCGCCGTGGTGCGGCCGATCCCCCGCGAGCCGGCCCCCGAGCTCGCGCCCGCGAAGGATTCCGCACGCGATTCGTGAACAAAACCTGCCCTGGCGCGTTCAGGGCAGGAGAACCTGATTGCCTCCCTCCCTGCGCCGGCGCATTCGCATGTGCCGGCACCTTTTTTTGACGCGGAAAACCGCCGATTTCCGGTGTCCGACGAGGCCCGCGCTTCCTTGCCCGACTCCGCGCGTTCGGGTACATTTCGGCGATGAAAATCCACCTTGTCGGCAGGGTGCGTTTCTCGTTTAAAAACACCCGCCAAGCGATTGAAATTACGCCATGAGTGATCAGTCGGCCGAGTTGCCGCCGGACGGTTTCGATATCGAGCCGGTGACCATCGAGGAGGAGATGCGCTCCTCCTATCTCGACTACGCCATGAGCGTGATCGTGAGCCGCGCGCTGCCCGACGTGCGCGACGGCCTGAAACCCGTCCACCGGCGTATCCTGTACTCGATGAAGGAGTCCGGATTCGAGTGGAACCGGCCCTATCGCAAGTCCGCGCGCATCGTCGGCGACGTGATGGGCAAGTACCACCCCCACGGCGACTCCGCGATCTATGACGCCATGGTGCGCATGGCGCAGGATTTCTCCATGCGCCTGGAGCTGATCGACGGGCAGGGCAATTTCGGCTCGATGGACGGCGATCCCGCGGCGGCCATGCGTTACACCGAGGCCCGCCTGTCGAAGGCCTCCCACGCGCTGATCGAGGACATCGACCGTGACACCGTCGATTTCCAGCCGAACTACGACGAAAGCGTCAACGAGCCGGTCGTGCTGCCGGCCCAGTATCCGAACCTGCTGGTCAACGGCGCGGGCGGCATTGCCGTCGGCATGGCCACCAACATCCCGCCCCACAACCTGGGCGAGGTGATCGACGCCTGCTGTGCGTATATCGACCGGCCCGATATCTCGATCGACGAGATCCTGGAGATCATGCCGGGGCCCGATTTCCCGACCGGCGCGACCATCGTCGGGACGAGCGGCATCCGGGCCGCGTTCCACACCGGGCGCGGTTCGGTCGTGATCCGGGCCAAGACCGAGTTCGAGGAGGTCCGCGCCGGGCGCAACGCCATCATCGTCAGCGAAATTCCCTACCAGGTGAACAAGTCGCGGATGATCGAGCGCATCGCCGAGGTGGCGCAGGACAAGCTGGTCGAGGGCATTTCCGACCTGCGCGACGAGAGCGACCGGCACGGCGTGCGGGTGGTCATCGAACTGAAGCGCGACAGCGAGCCCGAGGTGGTGCTGAACCAGCTCTACCGCTACACGCCGCTGCAGACGTCGTTCGGCGTCAACATGCTGGCGCTCAACGGCGGCCGGCCCGAGCTGCTGAACGTCAGGGACATCATCACCGCCTTCGTGGCGTTCCGCGAGGAGGTGATCACCCGGCGCACGATCTACGAACTGGGCAAGGCGCGCGACCGGGCCCACACGCTGGTCGGCCTCGCGATCGCGGTGGCCAACCTCGATCCCGTGATCGAACTGATCCGCGCCGCCAAGGACGCGGCGGAAGCCCGCGAGCAGCTGTGCGCGAAGCGCTGGCCCGCCCACGACGTGGCGCCCTTGATCGAGCTCATCGACGAGCCGGGCCGAGACGTCGACGCCGACGGGACCTACCAGCTTTCCGAGGAGCAGGCGAAGGCGATCCTCGAACTGCGCCTCCACCGGCTGACCGGCCTCGAGCGCGACAAGATCGCCAAGGACCTGGAAGAAATCGTGGAACGGATCCGCGAGTATCTCGAGATCCTGGACAGCCGCGACAAGCTCTACGGCGTGCTGCGCGACGAACTGGTCGCGATGAAGGAAGAGTTCGCCGACCCGCGCCGCACGGAGATCGTCGAGGGCGAGTTCGAACAGGACATCGAGGACCTGATCCAGCGCGAGGACATGGTCGTCACGGTCACCCACAACGGCTACATCCAGCGCGTGCCGCTCTCGACCTACCGGGCCCAGCGGCGCGGCGGCAAGGGCCGGGCGGGCATGAAGGCCCGCGACGAGGACTTCGTGAGCTCGGTGTTCGTGCTGAACACCCATACGCCGGTGCTGTTCTTCTCCTCGCACGGCATGGTCTACAAGGAGAAGGTCTACAAGCTGCCGGTCGGCACGCCCCAGGGGCGCGGCAAGGCACTGGTGAACCTGCTGCCGCTCGACGAGGGCGAGGTCATCACCACGATGATGCCGCTGCCCGAGAACGAGGCCGACGCGGAGAACCTGTTCGTCATGTTCGCGACCGCGTCGGGCAACGTGCGGCGCAACAGCCTCGCGGACTTCGTGCAGGTGAAGTCGAACGGCAAGATCGCCATGAAGCTCGACGAGGGCGACCGCCTGATCGGCGTCCAGACCTGCGAGGACACGGACCACGTCCTGCTCGCGACGGCCAACGCCAAGTCGATCCGCTTCGAGGTGTCGGACGTGCGTGTGTTCTCCGGGCGCAACTCCACCGGCGTGCGCGGTATCAAGCTCGCCGGCGACGACACCGTGATCTCGATGTCGATCCTCAAGCATGCCGAATTCTCGGTCGCCGAGCGCGAGGCCTATCTCAAGCGCAGCCGCGCCGAGCGGGCCGAGCCCGACGAGGCCAACGGCGACGGGCATGCGGAGTCCGAGGGCGGCGACGCGGAGACGGAAGCCATGGAGCTGACCGACGAACGCTACGCCGAACTTGCCGCGCAGGAGCAGTTCATCCTGACGGTCACGGCCAACGGCTTCGGCAAGCGCACGTCGGCCTACGAGTACCGCATCACCAAGCGCGGCGGGCAGGGGGTCGTGAACATCGTGCTCGCCGACGCGCCGAACAACGGCGTCGTCGCGTCCTTCCCCGTGGAGGATGACACCCAGCTCGTCATGATGACCGACGGCGGGCAGCTGATCCGCACCGGCGTCGACGAGGTGCGCATCGCGGGCCGCTCGACGCGCGGCGTGACCCTGTTCCGGGTCGGCGACGAGGAACGGGTTGTGACCGTGACCCATTTGCGCGACGATGACGATGAAGACGCGGCGGACGGCGAGGGCGGTCCGAACGCGCAAGACGCCGAAAACGGCGCGGAACCGGGGGAAGAAACGCCGCAAAATCAAGAAGATGAAGCGGCGGAGACGAACGACGATGGCGAAGACTGAACGGATCGGTGTCTATCCAGGCACGTTTGACCCCATCACCAACGGGCATATGGATGTGATCCGGCGCGGCGCGCGGGTTCTCGACCGGCTGGTCATCGGCGTGGCCGTCAACGCCGGCAAGGGGCCGCTGTTCTCGCTGGATGAACGCGTCGAGATGGTCCGCGACGAGGTCGCGACGATCGACGACCCGCTCGTCGGCGAGATCGAGGTCAAGCCGTTCAACTCGCTCCTGATGCACTTTGCCGAGGCGGAGAACGCGCAGTGCATCCTGCGCGGGCTGCGCGCGGTGTCGGACTTCGACTACGAGTTCCAGATGGCCGGCATGAACGCCCGCCTCAATCCTGACATAGAAATCCTGTTCCTGATGGCCTCGGAGCGGAACCAGTTCATCGCCTCGCGGCTCGTGAAGGAAATCGCGGCACTGGGCGGCGATATCTCCAGTTTCGTCTCCGCCCCTATCGCCCGGCGCGTAAACGACCGCTACGGGCGGCTCGACCTGCAGGCCGTCAACGAATAGGTTCCCCATGAAACGACGTATTGTCTTGTGCGCGCTCGCATTCGCGGCGGGTGCGTTCGCCATCTCCGGCCTGACAGGCCCGACCGCAACCCCGGCCGAGGCCCAGTCCGCCAAACAGGAGCGCGACTTGGAAAACACTCTCTATCTCGATCTCAAGGACGGGCGCGTGACCATCGAGCTCAAGCCCGACCTGGCGCCGAACCATGTGGCCCGCATCAAGGAACTCACCCGCGAGGGCTTCTACGACGGCGTCGTCTTTCACCGGGTGATCGACGGGTTCATGGCCCAGACGGGCGACCCGACGGGCACCGGGCGGGGCGGCTCCGACAAGCCGGACCTCGATGCCGAGTTCTCGAATGCGAACCACGGCCGCGGCGCGGTGTCCATGGCCCGGGCCCAGAACCCGAACAGCGCCAACAGCCAGTTTTTCATCGTCTTCGACGACGCCAGCTTCCTCGACGGCCAGTACACGGTCTGGGGCCAGGTGGTCGACGGGATGGAGCATGTCGACGCGATCACGCGCGGCGAGCCGCCCGCAGATCCGGACAAGATCATCAAGATGCAGGTCGCGGCCGACGCCGAGGGCTGACCATTCGCCGCAAGTGAGACATGTGGCGTTGACCGGAAGCACGCGGATTTCTAATGTCCGCCGCGCATTCCGGCGATGTCGCGAGTGGGCGCATAGCTCAGTTGGTAGAGCAACTGACTTTTAATCAGTAGGTCCCAGGTTCGAGCCCTGGTGCGCTCACCATTCTTTCGCCACACAGGGGCGGAGAATAGGCCCGATGACACGTCTACCGACCATCCATCTCCCGGCCGTCGCCCTGGCGGCGGCCCTGGCCGTCGGCGCGGGGATCGCCGCGCAGCCCGCACACGCCCAGACGGGCGACGGGACCTACGAGTTCCTCAAGGCCACCGAGGACCGCGTCTGGCGGCTCAATCGCCAGACCGGGGAGATCTCCGTCTGCACGCTGGAGAACGACTCGCTCGTATGCACCACCAGCTCCGAGGCGGCCCGCCCGCCCGCCGCGAGCTACGAGCAACTGCAGGAACGAGAGGCCGCGGCGATGCAGGCGCAGCAGGAAAAGGAGGCAGCCGAGCGCGAGAAGGCGCTGAAGCTGCTCGACCGAATGGTCGAGATGATCAAGGAATTCGCCAACGACGCGACGGGCACTCAGTAGCGTGTCTGGTGGGTTCGGATTGCGGAACCTCGGGGCCGGTTTCGCGCTGTGCATTCTGTTGGGCGTGCTCCTGGCTGCGCCGGTGTCGGCGCAGGTGCTGTTCGGACGAGAAGCGCCTCCCGCCGAGAACCAGGTGCCGGTCGTCCTCTCGAATGGCGACAGCGCAACGTTCCGCAGCAGGAACCACATCAACTTCATGGCGTCCGGTGAAGTCGGGATTTTCCTGATCTACAGGACGGATGACATGCCGTCGGAGGCTTCCGATATTCCAGCCGTCGAGAACCGGCTATTCGCGAACACGCGGGAAATCTGCGCGGGTCCTGCACAGGAACATATCGACTTCATGTTCGGGGCTTTTCCCGATGCGGATTTTACGGTTCTGGCCGTGCGCCTGCAGAAGGGTGTCGCGGAAAAAGACGGGCTGGAACAGGTCCTGAACTGGACCGGTGTCTTCCGCATCGCAGACGGCAAATGCGGCGAACCCATCTACACGCCGAAGGACACCGCCAACTAAATTTCTGATTTTCTTGACTTATTAATGATTCGGGCGCACATGTGCGTCATTACGTTATCCCGCGACTGCGCGTAGCGTTGCTCATTTGCGGCGCATGTCCCGGGAATAATCACCAAGAATCAGCCCGCACCGGCCGCGCCCGGAACAGGGCGAGCGCCGAAGCCGAAGAGCGTCTGCAAACCTGCGACAGCCCGGCGGTCGGCGGACAAGGAATACCAAGTGACAGTCAGTTCTTTCTCGGATCTCGGCCTGGCCGAGCCGATCCTGCGTGCATTGCATGACCGCAGCCACACGACGCCGACCCCGATCCAGGCCAAGGCGATCCCCGAAATCCTCGACGGCGCCGACCTGCTGGGCATCGCCCAGACCGGCACCGGCAAGACCGGCGCCTTCGCGCTGCCCATCCTCGACGAACTCAACGCCGAACAGTCGCGCACCAAGTACCGCACGCCGCGCGCACTGATCCTCGCACCGACCCGCGAACTCGCGATCCAGATCGGCGACGAATTCCGCGCCTACGGCAAGCACATCGCGCTGCGCTTGGCCGTGATTTTCGGCGGCGTCTCCCAGCACAGCCAGGTACGTGACCTGCGGCGCGGCATCGACGTGCTCGTCGCCACGCCCGGGCGCCTGCTCGACCTGATGGAGCAGGGGCATGTGGAGCTGCGCGATGTCGAGTTCCTCGTGCTCGACGAGGCCGACCGGATGCTCGACATGGGCTTCATCCGCGACGTGCGGAAGATCGTCGCCAGGGTGCCCGAGGACCGTCAGACCCAGCTCTTCTCGGCGACCATGCCGCCGGAGATCGCGAAGCTCGCCAAGGAGATCCTTTACGAGCCGGTCCGCATCGACATCGCGCCGAAGCAGGTCGCGGTCGAGGTCATCCGCCAGGGGATCCACTTCGCCGAGCCGAAGCAGAAGCTCGACCTTTTGTGCGACATGTTCGCCGACCCGGCGCTGTCGAAGGTGATCGTGTTCACCCGCACCAAGCACCGCGCGAACCGGGTGGCCGAACGGCTGAACAAGTCCGGTGTCGACGCCCAGGCGATCCACGGCAACAAGTCCCAGGGCGCGCGCCAGCGCGCGCTCGAAGCGTTCCGCAACGGCAGTTGCCGCGTCCTCGTGGCGACGGACATCGCCGCGCGCGGGATCGATGTGCCGGAGGTGTCCCACGTCATCAACTACGAGATGCCGATGGAGGCCGAAAGCTACGTTCACCGGATCGGCCGCACCGCGCGCGCCGGTGCGGAAGGCGCGGCCATCTCGCTGTGCGCGACGGAAGAAGCCGGCCTGCTGATCGACATCGAGAAACTGATCGGCCGCAAGATCCCCGTCGAGAGCGGGCAGCGCCCGGCCGGCAACGCGCGCCCGAAACAGGGCGGGCAGGGCCGTCAGGGCGGCCGGGGGCGCCACGGTGGTGGTCACGGTGGCGGCCAGTCCGGCGGCAAGAGCCAGGGCGGCGGCAAGCGCAGCCGTTCACGCCGCCGCGGCGGTCCGTCGCGCCGCGCGGCATAACCGCGTATCGGAGAGAGCGCATACATGGCACGAAAGACCAACTACAGTTTCGAGAAGCGCCAACGCGAAATCCAGAAAGCCGAAAAAAAGGCAGCCAAAGCCGAGGCGAAACAGGCAGCGGCGGAAGCGCGCAAGGCGGAGGATGCCGGGAACCGAGAGGCGTCCGGACCGGAAAAGTAAGGCGGTCCCGGGCGTCTGAGAGGTGACGTGTTCGTCGGGCGGGGCTACGGTCCGAATCTTCCGCAACAGGTCCCGATCCTCCACGCCTCATGAACAGTTTCATGGCCGATTCACGAACCCGGTTGATCCTCCGCATGATTCCGGCGCTCGGGATCGGGTTCATCCTCAGCCAGTTCCTGCGCTCGGTGCCGGCCGTGATCGCGCCGGACCTGCGCGCGGAACTCGACCTCACCGCCGCCCAGCTCAGCGCGCTGCCTGCCGCCCTGTTCTTCGGCTCGGCGCTGATGCAACTCCCCAGCGGCGTCTTGCTCGACCGCTACGGACCGCGGCGGACCATCTCCGCCTTCGTGCTGCTGACCGCATCGGGCGTGATCTGGTTCTCCCAGGCGACGACCGCGCTGGGGCTGTCGCTCGCGCTGCTTGTCACCGGCTGGGGAATCGCGCCGCTTTTCATGGGGATCATCGTGCTGATCTCGCGCTGGACCCCGCGCGACAGGCTGTCGACGGCGACGGCGCTGGCGGTCGGGATCGGAGGCACGGGCATGTTGTTCTCGGCCGCCCCGTTCGCCGAAGCGACCGCCGCGTTCGGCTGGCGCAACACCCTCGCCACGGTCGGGGCGTTCGGGTTCCTGTTGTCGCTGGCGGTATTGTTCACCGTCCGCGACCATCCGCCCGGCGCGTCCGGCAGCAATGCGGCAGGTGGAAGCGGGACAGGGGAGAGCCTCCTGGCCACGGTGCGCGGCCTCGGCACCGTCCTGCGCGAACCCCGGCTCTACGCGCTGGGTGCGATCTCGGCGATGACGGTCGGCTCGTTCCTGACGTTCCGCGCCCTGTGGGTCGGCCCGTACCTCAACGATGTCTTCGGGGCCGGACTGATCGAGCGCGGCAACCTGATTTTCCTGGTGTCCCTGGCGTGGCTCATAAGCGCGGTTTGCATCGGGCCGCTCGACCGGGTGTTCGACACGCGCCGCGGCGTGGTGTCGATCGGCGCACTGGCGATGGCGCTGTGGTTCGCCGTCCTGGCATTCGTCGGCGGCCAGTCCGTCACCTATGCAGCGATCGCGATGGTCCTGCTCGGGCTGTCGTCGGGCCTGTCGTCGCCGATCTTCGCCCATGCGCGCGCGCTTTTTCCCGACCGCTACGTCGGGCGGGTGGTCACGGCGATCAACATGTTCGTGTGGGCCGGCGTGTTCTTCGTGCAGGTCGGCACCGGCTTCCTGATCGACGCGTTTCCGGCCGATGCGTCCGGGCGGAGCCCTGTCGCGGCCTACCAGGCCAACTTTGTCGTGATGTGCGTCCTGCTGGTCGCGGCCGTGCTGGTGTACCGGCGGGTCGCCGACGTCCCGCCGTCCGGAGACCGGGACGAAGACGCCCGCGCCTAGTCTATCTGGAGGCGCGCTCCAGGATGCGCAGCAGGACCATGGCGCCGCCCAGGCCCAGCGCCGCACCTGCGCCGTTGGCGACGGCATCCCAGACGCTGCCGTTGCGGTCGAACCAGGTTGCCTGTGCAAACTCCAGCAGGATGCCCACCGCGACGGCGCCCGATGCCGCCATGGCCCGCGCGTCCGTCGTCCGGAAGCCGATCCCGCCGCAGAACGCGATCACGCCGTAGGCGATGAGGTGTGCGACCTTGTCGGAGCCCTCGGGGCCCGACATCTCCGGTGGCGGGATCAGCGACAGTGCGACGACGGCAAGCAGCGCGCCGGCATAGGCGAGGATGAACAGCGGGTGGGGAAGACTGGGCAGGCTCACGGCGTGCGGCGTTCCGGGTCGTAGAGATCGGACAGGCCGTGAAATGCACACTGTCCGCGCGTGAGCATCGGTGCGCCGGCGAACGCCGTGACCTCGCGGTAGGGACCGCCGGCGTCGGGCAGCTCTATTTGTGCCTTGGCAGAAAAAGATAGCCTCGTTTTGTCGTCACTTTTCTCAATTTTTCCAATCAAATACGAAACGCACGTATTCTGGTCGCACCGGCGGTATGCGTCCTCCTCGAAGTCGATCAGGATCTGCGGCCACGCCGGGTCGTCCGGCAGACACAGCCACCGGCCCTGCCGGTCGGAGAGCAGGACGGTGTCCGCCAGGGCGTTCTGGGCCACCAGAATACCGGCGGCGGCAAGGGCGACAGCTTTCAGCACGACGCCAGCATAACAAGCGCCGCGCGCCGGAACGAGAAGGGTTAACCGAATTCTAACCGCCACGGTGCAGGCTGCCCGGCATGCTTGAAACCGGACCATCCCGACGACGGCTGATCATCCTCGGTGCGGGCGGCCACGGGCGCGTCTGCGCCGACGTGGCCCGCCGTGCCGGGTATGCGGAACGGGCGTTCTGCGATCCCGCACTCTCCCGGGAGGACGATGTCCTCGGTGTCCCTGTCCTGCGGGAAGGTGAAGCCGACCTGTTCGCGAAATGGCCCGCGGACAGCGACCTGTTCGTGGCCATCGGCGACAACGCCAAACGGCTGTCCATTGTCGCCGAGGCCATGGACCGGGGCCTTCCCGTGGCCAGCCTGTTGGACCCGGCCGCGACGGTGTCGCCGAGCGCCATGATCGACGCCGGGAGTATCGCGATGCCGGGTGCCGTTCTGAACGCGGAAGCACGCGTCGGCCGGGCCGCGATCGTCAACACGGGCGCGATCGTGGAGCACGGCGCACAGGTCGGACAGGGCGCGCATGTCGCGCCGGGGGCCTGCCTGACGGGGGATTCGTCGGTCGGCGAACGCGCGTTCGTCGGCGCACGCGCATCGATCCTGCCGGGCGTGCGGATCGGCAATGACACCGTGGTGGGCGCCGGCGCGGTGGTGACCCGCGATGCCGGCGATCACGCCAGGCTCGTCGGGATCCCCGCACGCACGGTGCACGATGTCAGGCTGGTCTCGCGCGGCGAGGCCGCTTCCTAGGACTTGCCCGGGTCGTCCGGCTTGAGGCTCAGCGAAAACCCCTGGCCCGGGACGACGTCGGTCCCGCCGCCGGTGCCGGCCGAGGCCGACGTACCCGTAGGGTCCGGCTTGCCGCCGCCGGTCCACTGCCGAAGCCGGGCGTAGATCGTCCGCAGGGCGCGCCAGATCTTCGGCAGCAGCCAGATCATCAGCAGGATGAATGCCGCCAGCATCCCGAGGAACAGCATCGGGTGGTTCAGGGCCATCCAGAGCCCGCCGATCACCGCGATGTCCTCGACAAAGGACGCGGTCCAGTTGCTGACGGGCTCGGGCGAGGTGTTGATCGCCAGGCGCGTGCCGGCCTTCGTGAAGTGGGTCGCGCCCGCCAGCGTGCCGCCCGCGATCGCCGCGGCCAGTTCGGCGCCGGCCCCCAGTTCGCCCACCGCGCCGGCGGCCAGCACGGCCCCGGCCGGGATGCGGATGAAGGTGTGGATGGTGTCCCAGCCGGAATCGACGCCCGGCGTCTTGTCGGCGAAGAACTCGACGAAATACATGAAGCCCGCGGCGCCGATGACGAGGGGATCCATCAGGATCTCCAGGTCCGGCGGCAGCGCGATGTTCCCCGTCGCACCGAGCAAGCCCAGCGTGGCGATGGCGGCATAGAGATTGATGCCGCTCGCCCACGCGACGCCCATCGTCAGCGCGATTGTTTCAACTATTCCCATGGGGACCTCCCGGTCGTGCTGGTCGCAATACCACGATGTCCTCCTGCCACCCGTAACAAGACGTTGTAGCGGCGCACGCGCGATTCAACACGCGGCATCCGCGCGCCTCGAAAAGGCCATCTTTGCGAAAAGGCCGTTTTAGCCTGAGTTCCGCGGGTTCCTGCGGTCCGGTGCAAGCCAGAAAAGGAGCGGCGCGTAGGATCTGGCCGTGCGCGAGCGGATCGCATCGGCGATCAGGTGTTCCTCGATCAGCGCCACGGGGGCGCGCCCGTCCTTGCCGATCCGGCATAACCTGGAGAACAGGGCGATCGCCGCCTTCCAGTAGGGATTGTCATCGGTCGCACCGCCATGCAGGCGGGCGGCGTCGACGAACAGGACCGCCGCGGCGCTCGCGACGAGGTCGTCGCTGCCGCGCGCCAGCGCGCGTACCAGGTAGCGCATGTCGAAAAGCACGGCCCGATCGATATCGTACTTCCTGCAGAGCGACTTGATGTCGGACGACAACGCGCTGAAATCAAACGCATCGTTGCGGCGTTCGGGAAGGTGCGGGATGATTTCGGCCGGCACGCCCGCCGCCTGCGCAATCCCGCCGAACACATCGTTCACGCAGGTCCGCGCGAGATACCAGGCCCGCTCACCGCTGCGCCCGTCGTTCGTGCCCAGGATGTCGTGGGCAAGCGGTTTCAGGCGCTGGCGGGTGTCGCAGTCGATCGCGTCGTTGATCTTGATGACGAATGTCGTGATGACGGGGCAGGCCGTGGCGGGCCGGTCGGTGTGGCGTTCGCCGGCCAGGAGCGCGACGAACGACATCACGCACAATTCCCGGTCCCGGCGTTCGCCCAGCCGGGGCACCAGAGAAATTTCGTCCGCCGCACTTGGCGCGAGGGCTGTCGGGCTCATAATGGTGAAAGCCTAGCGCAGGTTCGAAATGCCGTCCATGACGGCGATGTTCACGTGACAGTGTGCCCAGGAGGGCATCCCGATGGAAATCCAACGCAAGATCGTCAAGGCGAACGGCATCAACATCCACTACCGCGAATGCGGCAACGGCCCCGCGATGGTGCTGCTGCACGGGTGGCCGCAGACCTCCTATGCCTGGCGCAAGGTCCTGCCGAAACTGGCCCCGCACTATCGCTGTATCGCGCCGGACCTGCGGGGCCTGGGCGCGACGGACAAGCCGGTCTCCGGTTACGACATCCGCACGATCGCGACGGACATCCACGAGATGGTCAAGGAGCTGGGGCTGGAGAACGTATATCTCGTCGGCACCGACTGGGGCGGCCTGGCCACCCGGCGCTACGCGCTCGACTGGCCGGGCGAACTCGACCGGGTGTTCATCATCGACATCGTGCCCCACGACCAGATGCTGGCAAACCTGAACCCGACGATGGCGCGCGGCGCGTGGCACTTCTTCTGGAACGCGGTGCCCGACCTGCCGGAACAGCTCGTGGCCTACGACGTCCGCCTCTTCCTGCAGGCCTTCTTCCGGCCGAAGTATCACAACCCGGCCGACATGGAGGAATCCCTCGACGAGTACGTCCGGGCCTATTCCAAGCCCGGCGCGCTGCGGGCAGGGTTCGCCTACTACAAGGCGCTGTTCGAGGAGAACCCGGCCATCGACGCCGAGAACCCGAAGGAAAAGATCCGGGAGAAGGTCCGGCTTATCTGGGGCAACAGCGGCGGCATGGGCGTGTTCGACGTGCTGGACATGTGGAAGGCCTGCGCGCCGCAGGCCACGGGCCGGGGACTCGACGAGTGCGGGCATTATGTCCACGAGGAGCAGCCCGACATCCTTGCCGAGGAAATTCTCGCCTTCGGCCGGGAGTAGGGCGCCCGCCATCCTTCGGAGGCGCATGGATCATGAGCGACGCCACCATCGACGGGCTTTCGCCGGGCGAACTGGCGACGGTGGTCGAACTGCAGCAGATCGAGCTCAAGCGCCTGCTGGGCGAGCAGAAACGGCTGAACGATCGTATCGACCAGCTTCTCCGCCTGCAGGAGCGCGAACAGGTGCTGCGCCAGCAAATGCAGGCGGCGCTCGACAGGCTGGCGGAGCAGCGCGCGGCCGCGGGAGCGGATCGGCCATCCGCGCTTCCGTCACCGCAGCTGGAACGCCGGCTACACCGCACCGAAGCGCGTTTCAAGGCACTGCAGAGCGCCGTCGGGTTGCTGGTCGACCTGATCGAGAGAACGTCAGACGACGATCCGCCGCACGGGCCGCCGGAGAGCGGCGGCGGGCATGTTCGGGTGTTCGCGCCGGGCGCGCCGGAGACCCAGATCTAGAACCTGCCGCCTAGTGCGCCATAAAGACCGGCACCTCGGCATTGGCGAGGATGGCCGCTGTGGCGCCGCCGAAGATCATTTGCCGCAGGCGGCTTTGCGTGTAGCCGCCCTTGATCACCAGGTCGGCGTTCAGCTCGGCCGCTTCGGCGAGGATGATCTTGCCCGCTTCCGCCGCCGACCTTCGGCCCGGAATGACCTTGAGATCGGCCTCGACAGCGTCGCGCCGCAGGTTCGTGATCACGTCCTCGGCGGACGGACCCGGCACCATGCCGCCCTCGACGGCGAGCACCGTGACCTTCTCGGCCTCGCGCAGCAGGAATTTCGCGAGCGCGATGGCGCGCGCGGTCTCCGTCCCGCCGTTCCAGCCGATGACAATATTGCTGCCCACCTTTTCGGGCGGGGTCGGCGGTGCGACGAGGATCGGCCTGCCGGATTCGAACAGCACGGTCTCGAGCGTGTTCATCGCCGGCGTCATGGACCCGGGCATGGGCCGGCCGACGACCGTCATGTCGAACACCCGTGCGCGCTGTCCGAAAATGCCGATACCCGATGCCTCGTCCTCCACCCAGCGGGCGCAGAGCTTCGGGACGCCGTATTCGGGTTCCGGAATGTTGTTCCGCTCGACAAAAGCTTGGAACTGCTCGTGCAACCGCTCGGCGCGGGCGCGCTGTTCCTGCTCGAACTGCTCTTCGGTCCCGGACAGGGCCGCCGCGCCGCCCTCGAAACCGACCGCGACAGCGCCGGCGAGGGTCGGCCGGATGCAGAGGCCCTCGATATAACTCTCGTACCGCCGCGCGAACACAAGCGCGGTCTCGAGAACCGAATCCAGAATGTCGCTTTCTTCAAGCGGAACCAGGATCGAACGAAACGGCATGGGGCTCCCCCTCCCGTACATGACGCCGGAGGGCATATTGCGATGGTCGCGGGGGCCGGGGCAAGCCGTAAGCCGCGAGATTGACAAAGGTTTTCGGGGCGGTTGCGTCCCCGGTGCGGTTCGGGTAATAGGACGCGCTTCCGAACCGGCGCGGCAGTGGCGGAATTGGTAGACGCGCAACGTTGAGGGCGTTGTGGGCGCAAGCCCGTGGAGGTTCAAGTCCTCTCTGCCGCACCAACACCGTTCGGAACGCCCGGGTCACGCGGCAGTGGCGGAATTGGTAGACGCGCTAGCTTCAGGTGCTAGTGGGGGTAACCCCGTGGAGGTTCAAGTCCTCTCTGCCGCACCACCCGGACCGATCGCATCCAATCGAGGCGGTGCGTGATTTCGCCATATTGCGTTGGCACGCTGGCCATGTTGCTCGTATATGAAGAGCAGAACGGCGAGCAGGAATGGCGAAGACGAAAACCCCCAGGAACGGCAAGCGCAGCGTCGGTCTCGGCGGCCGGAAGCGGTTCGGCTTGATCGCGCGGTTGCGCAGCTATTTCCTCGCGGGCTTGCTCGCGGTCGCGCCGATCGGTTTCACGATCTGGCTGTGCTGGGTCCTGCTGAAGTTCGTCGACTCCCGGGTCACCCCCTGGATTCCCGACGCCTACAACCCGAACACCTACCTCAACCCTTACCTGCCCTACGGCATCCCCGGACTCGGCCTGATCGTCCTGATCGTCGGGCTGATCATCGTCGGCGCGCTGACGCGGATCTTTCTCGGGCGCTGGGTGGTCCGCACCAGCGAGAAAATCCTCAACCGGATGCCCTTCGTGCGCAGCATCTACAGCGCCACGAAGCAGATTGCCGAGACAGTTTTGAAACGCCAGTCGGAGGCGTTCCGGCAGGTCGTCCTCTTCGAGTACCCTCGCCGGGGAAGCTGGGCCATCGGGTTCGTGACAGGCACCACCCGCGGCGAGGTGCAGGAACTGACGGACGACGAGGTTGTGAACGTCTTCCTGCCGACGACCCCGAACCCGACATCGGGCTACCTGCTGTTCCTGCCGCGGCGCGAACTGGTGCCGTTGTCGATGACCGTCGAGGAAGGGATCAAGATGATCATTTCCGGCGGCATCGTGACGCCACCTGACCGGCGCACGCCCGAACAGAAGCAGGTGAAGCACGTGGCGGCCGCGGACGGCGACACACCGACCATCGGGCCACGCGCGAAGCTGACGGCGATCGAGGGCGGTACGGAAGACCCGAAAAAGTCCGCCGCCGACAGCGACTAACCTTCAGCCCGGTCTTCAGCCGGTTCGGGCGTAGCGCACCGCTGCATCCCTTTCGAACAGATACAGCAAAGTCCGCAACGCATTCCCGCGCGCAGACTTGAGCTCGGGATCGCGCTCGACGATCAGCCGGGCATCGTCGCGCGCAATCGCCAACAACTCCGAATGCGCGTCGAGGTCGACAAGCCGGAATTCCGGCAACCCGGACTGCCGGGTGCCGAGGACGTCGCCCGCGCCGCGCAGGCGCAGGTCCTGCTCGGCAATCTCGAACCCGTCGTCGGTTTCGCGCAGCACCCGGAGACGCTCGCGCGCCGTCTCTCCGATCTCGCGCCCGAACAAGAGCAGGCAGGTTGCTTCGCGCGATCCCCGGCCGATTCGGCCGCGCAACTGGTGCAACTGCGCCAGCCCGAAACGCTCGGCATGCTCGATCACCATGACGGTCGCGTCCGGGACGTCGACCCCGACCTCGATGACAGTCGTCGCGACCAGGATGTCGAGTGCGGGTTGGTCGGCGCCCGCGAACCGCGCCATCACCCCGTCCTTCTCCTTGCCGCTCATCCGCCCGTGGACGAGACCGACCCGCTCGCCGAAACGCTGCTGCAAGGCGGCGTGCCGTGCTGTCGCCGCCGCGACGTCAGCAGTTTCGGATTCCTCCACCAGCGGACATACCCAGAAGACCTTGCCCCCGCTCTCGATCTGCCGGCGCACACCTGCGACGGCGTCATCCAGGCGTTCGATCGAGGCTGTGGTCGTCCGTACCGGCTTGCGGCCCGCGGGCTTGTCGCGAAGCTGGGATTCATCCAGATCGCCATAGGCCGCAAGCATGAGCGTGCGCGGGATTGGCGTCGCCGTCATCAGCAGGACATCGACGTCCTTGCCCTTGTCCGCCAGCAGCATGCGCTGGTGCACGCCGAAGCGGTGTTGCTCGTCCACGACGGCGAGCGCCAGGTCCTCGAATGCGATGTCGTCCTGGAACAGGGCGTGAGTGCCGACGACGATAGGCACCTCGCCGGACGCCAGACGCTCCAGGAGCCCGGCGCGTGCCTTGCCCTTGTCCCGCCCGGTCAGCAGGACACACGCCACGCCGGCGGCCTCTGCCAAGGGAGCAATTGTCGCATGGTGTTGCTGCGCGAGAATCTCGGTGGGCGCCATCAGCGCGGCCTGTCGGCCGGCCTCCACGGCAGTCAGCATGGCCATCAGTGCCACGACCGTCTTGCCGCTTCCAACGTCTCCCTGGAGGAGCCGCAGCATGCGGTGATCTCCCGCCATGTCGCCGGTTATATCGGCAATGGCCGCTTCCTGGCTGCCTGTCAGCGCGAAGGGCAGGGCGGCGCGAACCCGCTCGCGCAAATGTCCGTCGCCCGCGGTCGGACGACCGGGCTGGCGACGCACATGCGCCCGAACGAGCGAGATCGCAAGTTGGCTGGCGAGAATCTCGTCATAGGCCAGTCGCATTCGGGCGTTGGTGCCGGGCAGGAGGTCTTTCCCGCCTTCGGGCGAGTGTGCGGCGTGCAGGGACGCCCGCCAGTCATCCCAGCCGCGCCCGCTGCGGAACGCCGGATCGAGCCACTCGGGCAATTCCGGGGCGCGTTCCACCGCACCCGCGATCGCCTTGCCGAGTACATTCTGGCTGAGGCCTTCGGTCAGCGGATAGACCGGCTGGACCCGCATGACTGTTTCGCGCTCGTCCGGTCTCGCGACCATGTCCGGATGGGTCATCTGAAGGCGACCGTCATAGAGTTCGGCAGTGCCGCTCACGAGACGCGTTTCTCCCTCCGGGAGGGCGCCGGTCAGGTAATCCTTCCGGCCGTGGAAGTAGACGAGGGTGATCTCCCCCGTCGCGTCGCTGCAGTCGATGCGGTAGGGGATCCGGCGGTTATTGACCGGGGGCGGGTGATGCCGGCCGATTTTCAGTTCGAGCGTTGCAACCCGTCCGGGCTCGAGGTCCTGCAGCGCGGGCGAATAGCGGCGGTCGACGATGCCCGTCGGCAGGTGCCATAGCAGGTCGACGATCTGTTCGCCGGCCAGCCGCTCGATATGCTTGCCTATGCGCGGGCCGACACCCTTGAGCGCCGTGACGGGCGCGAAAATCGGGAACAGGACCTCTGGTCGGGAGCGGGGTGGCACGTCGCAACGATTTCCTGCGTTCTGGCGGCTGACAGCGTTCGGGGCGGAGGCTATATCCTACCGCAAAGCCCAGCAACGGGCAGGACCGAGAGCATGACTGAAGAGACCCGTGAAATCCGCGTACGACGGCTTATCTACAGAAGCCGCTATACCGGCACGAAGGAAACCGACCTAATCCTCGGGAATTTCGCCGATCGTTACCTCGCGCACCTCGACGACCGCCTGCTGGACGAGTACGAGGCACTGATCGAAAACAGCGATCCGGACCTCTATATGTGGATCAGCGGCCGCAAGCCTGTGCCCCGGGAGTGGGATGGCGAAATCATGCGGCAATTGCAGAATTTCAAGCTCGGCGACTGACATCTTGCGCATTCCGAATTTTGACTGGGATACGGCAGCGTCCCGAACCCGTGTGACGGGCGTACCCGACGGTTGCGATGCCCTGCTGCTGTCCGGACTGCTAGCTGACGCACACGGCGCTGTGCTGCACGTCTCCAGTGACGATGTCCGGATGAACCGAATGGCAGACGCCGTCGGCTTCTTCGCGCCCGGCACGCGCGTTCTCAGGTTTCCCGCGTGGGACTGCCTCCCATACGACCGGGTACCGCCGCGCGGCGATGTCGTGGCGGAGCGTCTTGCCACGCTGGCGACGCTCGCCGGATCGAGCGGAACCAGCGGGCCGACGCTCGTGGTCACCACGGTCGCGGCGATTCTCCAGCGTGTCGCTCCGCGCGATGCGATCGTCGATGCACGGCGCGACCTTACTCCGGGCGACCGGGTCGACCTGGACGCAATCGTCGGATTCCTGGCGGCCAACGGCTATCACCGCACGGAAACCGTGCGCGAACCGGGCGAGTTCGCCGTGCGCGGAGATATCGTCGATGTGTTCGCCCCGGGGTTCGACGAACCGGTGCGGATCGACCTTTTCGGCGACGAGATCGAAAAACTCCGCCGCTTCGACGCGCTGAGCCAGCTCACGACGAGCACCGTGGACCACCTGACGCTTTTGCCGTCGAGCGAGATCCTGCTTGATGACGAGGCGGTGGCGCGGTTCCGGAGCCGCTACCGGGAACTGTTCGGGGCTGTTCGCGGCGACGATCCGCTCTATGAGGCCGTCAGCGAAGGCATCCGGCATCCGGGAATGGAGCACTGGTTGCCGCTGTTCTACGAAAACACGGAAACCCTGTTCGACTACGTGGACGGTCCGGTCGTCCTCGGCGCACAGAGCGATGATGCGCGTGAGGACCGCTTCGACCAGATCGTGGACTATCACGGCGCACGGGCGAACACGCCGGACACGGCGGAAGGCGAGGCACCCTATAATCCGCTGCCGCCCGACGCCCTGTACCTGTCACCCGAGGAGTGGTCTTCGAGGTTGGACGCGCGAACCGTCCTCGAATTCGACAGCTTCGAGGCGCCGGAAGCATCCGGCGAATCCCTCTCGGCACGCGGCCGGCGAACGGTCGATTTCGCTGAAGCGCGCAACAGGGCCGACCTGAACCTGTTCGATGCGGTGCGCACGCGCTTCCGGAACGAACAGGGCGAGGGGCAGGCCATTGCGGTCGCCTGCCACACGACCGGTTCCCGCGATCGGCTCGCGCAACTGCTCGCCGATCACGACGTGCCGGATCCCAGACCGGTCGCGGCGTGGGACGACGTCATCGACGCCGAGCCCGGGTCGGTTCC
>JAEPNS010000070.1 GCA_017643325.1 Alphaproteobacteria bacterium
GCGCGACGAGCTCGCCGTCGATGGTGCCGGCGACGAGACCCGACAGGTGGATCGTCTTGCCGCCCTCGCTGGTGACGAGGTTGGTGAAGTGCGGCTTGTTCCACAGGAAGTCCGGGCGGATGCGCTCGATCGATACGGCCATGGTGCGTCTCCGGGGCGTGCGTGAAGGGATGTCAGTTCGTCGCGGCGGGCGGGTTGAGCTCGTCGGCCTTGGCGTTCATGGCCGCGATGAATCCGTCGAAGCCCTGGTTGCGCAGGACCGAAGTGAACTCGGCGCGGTGGAGCGCGAGCAGGCTGACGGTGCCGTCCAGATAGACGTCAAGGATCCGCCACCCGTTGCCGGTCATCTGGACCAGGTAGTCGACCGCCACCGGGTCCTTGTCGGTACGCAGGTAGCGCGAGTGGACGATCCGGCGGTCGGCCTGGGCCGCCTCGCTGCTCTCGATCTCGAAGGTGTGCCCCTGGATGCCCTCGAACCGGTTGGCGTGGGTCGCCACCATGAACCGCGCGAAGGCGGTCAGGAAGGCGGCGCGCTGTTCCTTCGTCCAGTTGCGGTAGGTGTCGATGCCGACCGCGACGGCGCCCATCGCATTGATGTCGAAGGTCTGTGCGACGAGGTCGCCGAGCGCCTTGCTGCGCGCACCGCTGCCGGGCGGCGGCGGGCTCTGCAGGATCTCGACGAGCCCGTCCTGGAGGGTGGACACGATGGCGGTTTCCGGCTTCGGCGCGGCCTCGGCGAGGACGGGCTGCGCCACCGCAGTCATGGCGAGCAGGCCGGCGAGCAGTGCTCCCGTTCGGAGACCCGGGAGCCGGGGCCGCAGCGCAAGACCGAAAAAATACCGCATGGGAGACGTGTCCAGACGAGATGAAGTCCGATACCTAGTGATGCCGCCGCGTCGGGGCAAGTCGCCGCGGGCGTTCGAATCAGCGGGTTCGGCGCGATACTGGCCATCTTGGGACGCATCGTGAGCATCGCAATCGGGCACACGGGACTGTGAAGACGCTTGTGACATCGCTGCTCGTCCGCTGGGTTCTGCTCGCCACACGCCGGCCGCCGGTGACGCTGGTCCTGGCGGCGTGCCTCGTCCTCGGTGCGGGCGTCTACGCGGCCGGGACCCTGCAACTCGAAAGCGACGTGACCGAACTCGTCGATACCGAGGCAGATTTTCTGCGCAATTACGGCGCCCATAAGGCGACGTTCCCGCAGCACCGGCGGCTGAACGTGGTCGTGATCGACGGCGCGGACGCGCGGCGCGCGCGCCTGGCGGAAGCGGCGATGCTCGACGGCATGGCCGCGCGGCCGGCCCTGTTCGCCAATGTCTATGCGCCGGCGAGCGACCCGTTCGTGGTCCGGCACGCGCTGCTCTTCCTCGAGACCGACCGGCTCGAGGCCGCTGTGGATTCGCTCGCCGCCGCGCAGCCGGCGCTTGCGATCCTCGCGCGTGACCCCACGCTGCGCGGGCTTGCGGCCCTGTTCGGCCGTGTCGCCGATGACGGCGGCGACCCCGCCGCGCTGGTGCCGCTGGCGGAGATCGTCGCGCAAACCGCGCGCGGCGTGGCGGACGGCACGGCGCGCGCGCCGTCATGGAGCGAGATCATGTTGGGCGATGCCGCCCCCACCCGCCGTCTCATCGTGTTCCAGGGCTCTCTGTCCGGCGACGACGGCCGCGTGGCGCGTGAGCAGGCGGCCGCGGTGCGCGAGATCGCCGCCGCCAGTCCCGTCCTGGCCGACGAAGGCGTCACCGTGCGCATGACCGGCCGCGGTCCGCTGTCGTCGTCCGAACTCGAGAGCGCGGTGTCGAGCATCCAGACCGTCGGCCTGCTGTCGCTGGCTCTGGTCGGCGCGCTCCTGTGGATCGGGCTGGGCTCGCTGCGCGCGATCGCGGCGGCGCTGCTGACGCTGGTGTCGGGGCTCGTCCTGACGGCGGCCTTCGCGGCCGTGACGATCGGCTCGCTCAACGTCCTGTCGCTCACCTTCGCGGTGCTGTTCATCGGCCTCGGGATCGACTTCGCGATCCACCTCGTCCTGCGGCGCGTGGGCGAGGGAGCGCACGGCGAGCCGCCGGCATGGGCAGACATCCTGTGCGGGGTCGGGCCGACAATCTGTCTGTGCGGCCTGACGACGGCCGTCGCGTTCATCTCCTTCTGGCCGACGCGCTTCGATGGGCTGGCGGAGCTCGGGCTCATCTCGGCGGCGGGTATGGTGATCGCGGTCGCGGTGTCGTTCACCCTGTTGCCGCCGCTGCTCGACCTGTTCGGTGCCCGGCCCGTGCGCACGCACGCCGAGGGCCGGGCGAGTCCGCCCTGGGTTGTCGGCCTCGGCGCCGGCCTCCAGCGGTTTGCGCGGCCGGTGTCGCTGGCTGCAATCGTTCTCATGCTGGCGGGGGCATATATCGGCCTGCAGGTGAAGTTCGATTTCAACAGCCTCAACCTGCAGGACCCGGACAGCGAGGCGGTGAAGACGCTCACCGACCTGCACGCCGACGGCACGGTGACGCCCTACACGCTGACCATCGCGGCGGAGGGGCCGGAGGCGGCCGAGCGGATTGCCGCCGAACTTCGGGCGCTCCCGACCGTAGGCCGGGTCAAGACGCTGCGTGATTTTGTGCCGGACGACCAGGATGCGCGCCTGGCCGTGCTGGACACCGCGCAGGTCCTGCTCGGCCCCGCGGTGATGATCGCGCGCCCGGTCCCCGCGCCCGACGCCGACGCCCGCGCGGCGGCGCTCGCGGCGCTGGCCGATACGGGCCGGGTGCTCGACGAGCGCGGGTACGCCGCGTCGTTCGGCGCGATGGCATCCGCACTGTTGCTGCTCGAGGGCGACCGCGCGGCGCAGGCGAGGCTGGAGGAGTTCCTCGCCGAGGACTTTCTTGAAAGCCTTGCGCTGTTGCGCACGGCTCTTTCCGCGGGGCGCGTGACACTCGAAACGCTTCCGGACTCGCTCGTCGCACGGGAGACCGGCGCAAACGGCGAGCTGCGGGTCGTTGCGCTGCCGCGAGACGATCTTCGCGACTTCGAGGCGCTCGGCGCATTCGTGTCGGAAGTGCACGCGAAATTTCCTGCCGCGACCGGCCGGCCGGCGCTCGAAGCCGGGGTCGGGGCCATCGTCGTCGACGCGTTCCGGCAGGCCTTCGCGACGGCGGCCATCGCCATCGCACTGGTCCTCATGCTGGCGCTGCGCTCCGTCGTCGACGCGTTCCTGGTGATGATCCCGCTGCTGCTGGCGGCGGCAATGACGGCCGCGACGATGGTGCTGCTGTCGATTCCGCTCAACGTCGCCAATGTGATCGTGCTGCCGCTGCTGCTCGGGATGGGAGTCGACAACGGCCTGCACGTGGTCGGGCGGTACCGGGAGACGGGTTCGCTCGTCGACGTGTTCCGCTCGACGACGCCGCGCGCTGTCGTGACCAGCGTCCTGACCACCCTGCTGTCCTTCGTCGCGCTCGCCTTCGCCGAGCACCGCGGCATGTCGAGCATGGGATTGCTGCTTGCAACGGCGATCGGCTTTATACTCGTCGCCACACTGATTGTGCTTCCGGCATTGCTCGCGTGGCGGGCGGGCCGGACCGCCGCGTCCTGACCTCCACTCCACCCCAACAAGGCTCGAAACCCTGAAGCTCGTCTACAAGCTCTGCGCGGTCGCGCTTGCTGTCGTTGCGCTCGCTGTCCTGCTTTATCCCGGCCTGCTGCTGGCGCTGGCCGACGACGCAAGCGTGCGTGTGAACGCCACGAATATCCGCATTTCGTTCTTCCTGTTCGTCGTGTGGGCGATGGTCACGCTGCTGCGGCTGTCGGCGACGCGCCCGGATGTGCGCGACTGGCCCGCGCCGGGCCCGCTTTGGATCGGCGCGGTCTGGCTGGTGCTGTGCGTGTCCTACACGGGCTTCGAGCACGGCTGGTTCGCGTTCAGTCCGGTCGTCTACGAGGAGGACGGCGTATTCGAGACTGCGACGGCGATCGTGCTGCTGATTTGCACCGCGATGCTGCTGGTCGCCGGGCTGGGCCGGGCGCGGCGGATCGACCGGCGCCTGTCGGCTGCACTCGTCGGCCTGGCGGTGGTCTGTTTTCTGCTGCTGATGGAGGAAATCAGCTGGGGCCAGCGCATCTTCGGCTGGGCGACGCCGGAAACGCTCGAGGACCTCAACGCCCAGAACGAGACCAATCTCCACAACATGTTCGTGGGGTACAACCAGGTGATCCGGCTGGTGATCGCCCTGCTGCTGTCGAGCGCGCTGCTGGCGCGCAAGGCATGGGAGGCGGCCCTGTCCCGGATAGGCCTCGCGCGGCTGGTGCCACCGGCGGGCGCGATCTACTTCATTCCGTTCCTTATATACGCGCACACCTACGACGAGCTGTTCGAGGAAGTCGTTGGCGTCTTCCTGATCGTCTACGTGTTCAATCTGTATCGGCGTCTGGCGGCGGCACCGCGTTCCGCCTGATCTCGTAGAGCGCGACCGCGGCCGCGTTGGAGACATTCAGGCTCTCGACACGGCCCGACTGGGGTATGCGCACCAGCGCGTCGCACGATTCGCCGACCAGGCGCCGCAGGCCGCTGCCCTCCGCGCCCAGGACCAGCGCGACGCGCCCGCCCGGGTTGCCCTCCGCGACGGTCTGCGGCCCGTTCCCGTCGAGGCCCATGCACCAGAAGCCCTCGCGCTTGAGGAGATCGAGCGTGCGGGCGAGGTTGGTCTCGTACACGATCCGGACATGCTCGAGCCCGCCGGACGCCGCCTTGGCCAGCGCGCCGGACAGGGGCGGGGCGTGGCGGTCCTGCATGATCACCGCCTGCGCGCCGAAGGCGGCGGCGGAGCGGATCATCGCGCCAACGTTCTGCGGGTCTGTGACCTGGTCGAGAACGAGCACGCAGGTGTCCTCGCCGGCGTCTTCGAGGATATCGCCGATGCCGAACGGGCCGAGCGGCCTGGCGAGAAGGGCGACGTTCTGGTGGACGGCACCGACCGGGAGGAAGGCCTCGATATCCTCGCGCCCGACGCGTTCGACGAGCGACTCGCGCCCCAGCGCGGCGGCCGTGGCGGCCACATGCTCCGCGGTCGTGTCGTCGGCGACAAGAAGGCGCTCGCAGTCGCGCGCCGGGTTGCCGAGCGCGGCCAGCACTGCGTGCAGGCCATAGATCCAGGGGCTTCCGGCCGGTCCGGAATCCCGCCGTCTGTCCCGTCCGGCGTGGCCGCCGCGCTGTTTTCCGGCCTGTCTGCGTTTTCTTGCCATGACCACGGCTCTTAGGGCATTCTTTTGTTGCCCGCAATCATGTGCGGCCAACGGGGCGGCCAAATGGCTGTTCTTTTGGGGTTTTCCGCGGAATCGCGGTTGACACGGCGGGCGAAATGAACATATTGCGCACCACGGGCCGGCGCCTCGCGGCGTTCGGCGCGTTTGCTGTTGGCTGGAAGGCAACGGTCCGAAACTGGGCCGGAGGCCGGAACTGGCGGCGAGGAGGGGTGCCTGAGCGGTTAAAAGGGGCGGACTGTAAATCCGTTGGCTACGCCTACGTTGGTTCGAATCCAACCCCCTCCACCAGCCGCAGGCAGTCGGCCGAAACGAAACGAGGCGCTGGGCAAACGGCAAAAACAGACAGGATTCGGCGGGTGTAGCTCAATGGTAGAGCAGAAGCCTTCCAAGCTTACGACGGGGGTTCGATTCCCCTCACCCGCTCCAGGGTTGCGGTCGGCGGCCGCCTGAGGCGAAAGCACCGTCGACGAGCATCAAGGGAAAACCGGCGCCGCAGCCGGGCAACGACAGACAGGACGCAGGACGAAAACATGTCGAAAGAGAAGTTTGAGCGGACGAAGCCGCACGTGAACGTTGGCACGATTGGTCATGTTGACCATGGCAAGACGACGCTGACGGCGGCGATCACGAAGGTGATGTCTGAGGCCTCTGGTGGAGACGCGGTTGCGTTTGACCAGATTGACAAGGCCCCTGAGGAGCGCGAGCGCGGGATTACGATTGCGACGGCGCATGTTGAGTACGAGACGGAAGGCCGTCACTACGCGCATGTGGACTGCCCGGGCCATGCGGACTACGTGAAGAACATGATCACGGGCGCGGCGCAGATGGACGGCGCGATTCTTGTGGTGAACGCGGCGGACGGCCCGATGCCGCAGACGCGCGAGCATATTCTTCTTGCGCGCCAGGTTGGCGTTCCTGCGCTTGTTGTCTACCTGAACAAGGTTGACCAGGTGGACGACGAGGAGCTTCTTGAGCTTGTTGAGATGGAAGTTCGCGAGCTTCTGTCCTCTTACGACTTCCCGGGCGACGACATTCCGATCATCAAGGGCTCTGCGCTTGCCGCGCTGGAGGGCCGCGACGAGGAGATCGGTGCGAACTCGATCATCGAGCTGATGAATGCGGTTGACGAGTATGTTCCGCAGCCGGAGCGTCCGAAGGACCAGCCGTTCCTGATGCCGATCGAGGACGTGTTCTCGATCTCGGGTCGCGGGACGGTTGTGACGGGCCGCATTGAGCGCGGGATCGTGAATGTGGGCGACGAGATCGAGATTGTCGGCATCAAGGACACGCAGAAGACGACGTGCACGGGCGTTGAGATGTTCCGCAAGCTTCTGGACCAGGGCGAGGCGGGCGACAATGTTGGCGTGCTGCTTCGCGGGACGAAGCGCGAGGAGGTCGAGCGAGGCCAGGTTCTGGCTGCGCCGGGCTCGATCACGCCGCACACGAAGTTCAACTGCGAGGCGTACATCCTGACGAAGGAGGAGGGCGGTCGTCACACGCCGTTCTTCACGAACTACCGCCCGCAGTTCTACTTCCGCACGACGGACGTGACAGGGACGGTTGAGCTTCCGTCCGGCACGGAGATGGTGATGCCGGGTGACAACATCACGATGGAAGTGAACCTGATCGCGCCGATCGCGATGGACGAGGGCCTGCGCTTCGCCATCCGTGAAGGCGGCCGCACCGTCGGCGCCGGCGTCGTCACCTCCATCATCGAGTAGGGCAATGCAGATCGGCGGTTCCGCAAAGGGGCCGCCGATCAACTTGACGGGATACCGCAATGGACAGTCAACACATCCGGATCCGGCTCAAAGCCTTCGATCATCGCGTCCTCGACCAGTCGGCGAGCGAGATCGTGGGCACGGCCAAGCGAACCGGCGCGGAAGTACGCGGACCGATCCCGCTGCCCACGCGTATCGAGAAGTTCACGGTGCTGCGTTCGCCGCACGTCGACAAGAAGTCGCGTGAACAGTTCGAGATTCGCACCCACAAACGTCTGCTCGACATCATCGATCCGACGCCACAGACGGTCGACGCGCTCATGAAGCTCGACCTGGCTGCCGGCGTGGACGTCGAGATCAAGCTGTAAGAGGCCGAGATGCGTACTGGCGTCATTGCACAGAAGCTGGGCATGACCCGTGTCTTCGACGACACGGGCAACCATATCCCGGTGACGGTGCTCAAACTCGACGGCTGCGACGTCGTCGACCAGCGCACCATGGAGCGCGACGGCTACGTGGCGCTGCAGGTCGGGGCGGGCACCGCCAAGACCAAGCGGGTCAGCAAGGCCATGCGCGGCCACTTCGCCAAGGCGAAGGTCGAGCCGCGGCGCAAGCTGGTCGAGTTCCGCGTCGCCGAAGATGCGACGATCGACGTGGGCACGCGGCTCTCCGCGGACCATTTCGTGTCCGGGCAGTTCGTCGACGTGACCGGCACCTCGATCGGCAAGGGCTTTGCCGGCTCGATGAAGCGACACAACTTCGGAGGCCTGCGCGCCACCCACGGTGTGTCGATCTCCCACCGCAGTCACGGCTCCACCGGCCAGTGCCAGGACCCGGGCAAGGTGTTCAAGGGCAAGAAGATGGCCGGCCACATGGGCGCCGAGCGTGTGACCACCCAGAACCTCCGCGTTGTCGAGACCGACAGCGAGGAAGGCCTGATCCTGGTCCAGGGCGCGGTTCCGGGCTCCAAGGGCGGCTATGTCCTGGTCCGTGATGCGATCAAGAAGGCGCTTCCAGAGGATGCGCCGTACCCGACCGTGATGGCCGAAGAAGAGGCTGCCGCGGACGAGGACGCGCCGGCGGAAGAGGCCGCGGCCGACGAGGCCCCGGCAGAAGAAGCTGCCGCCGAGGAAGCGCCTGCGGAAGAGGCTCCGGCCGACGACGCGGCGGACGGCGGCGACGCCGAAGACACGGATTCGAAGGACTGAGGCGATGAAGCTCAAAGTCGTCAATCTCGACAACAAGGATGCCGGCGAGATCGATCTCGATGACGGTATCTTTGCCGCGCCGGTTCGCAAGGACCTTCTCGCGCGGATGGTGAACTACCAGCTCGCCAAACGGCGGCAGGGCACCCATAAGACCAAGACGCGCGGCGAGATCAGCGGTTCGACCGCCAAGCCGTGGCGGCAGAAGGGCACGGGCCGTGCGCGCGCGGGCGACCGCAAGGCCGGTCACTGGCGTGGCGGGCAGACGACCTTCGGGCCGCTGCCGCGCGATCACTCGATCGACATCCCCAAGAAGGTGCGCAAGCTCGCCCTGAAGACCGCACTGTCGTCCAAGCAGGCCGACGGCAAGCTCGTCGTGCTGGATGCCGTGTCCGCGTCCGAGCCGAAGACCAAGGCCGTCGCGGCGCAGCTCAAGGCGCTCGGCCTGACCTCGGCGCTGATCGTCGACGGGGCCGAGATCGACCGCAACTTCCAGCTTGCCGCGCGCAACATTCCCGGCGTCGACGTGCTGCCGCAGCAGGGCGCCAACGTCTACGACATTCTGCGCCGCGACACGCTCGTGCTGACCAAGCAGGCTGTCGAGCAGCTTCAGGAGCGCCTCCGATGAGCAGCAACCGCAACCCGCGCGGGCGCATCGAAGTGTCGCCCGAGCGCATGTACGAACTGGTCCGCTCTCCGGTCATCACCGAGAAGGCGACCCTGGTGTCCGAGCACAACCAGGTGGTGTTCCGGGTACCGGTCGACGCGACCAAGCCCGAGATCCGCGCCGCCGTGGAAGGCCTGTTCAAGGTCAAGGTCGTGGGGATCAACACGATCCTGCAGAAGGGCAAGACCAAGCGTTGGCGCGGCCGTCCGGGCCGGCGCAACGACGTCAAGAAAGCGGTCGTCCGTCTCGCCGATGGCGATTCGATCGACGTGACGACCGGCGTTTAGAGGTTCACGATGGCATTGAAGCAGTACAAGTCGATCACACCGGGCCAGCGCGGCCTGGTCCTCGTCGACCGGTCGGAACTCTGGAAGGGCGATCCTGAAAAGTCGCTCACCGAGGGTCTGACCAAGAAGGGCGGCCGGAACAACACCGGGCGGATCACCGCACGGCGTCGTGGCGGCGGGCACAAGCGCCTGTACCGCCATGTTGACTTCAAGCGGACCAAGTTCGACGTGCCGGCGACGGTCGAGCGTATCGAGTACGACCCGAACCGCACGGCCTTCATCGCGCTGATCGCGTACGAGGACGGCGAGAAGAGCTACATCCTCGCGCCGCAGCGTCTGAACGTGGGCGACACGGTCGTGTCATCCGAGCGCGCCGACGTGAAGCCGGGCAACGCGATGCCGCTGCGCTCGATCCCGATCGGCACCATCGTTCACAACGTCGAGCTGAAGCCGGGCGCCGGCGGCAAGCTCGCCCGCGCGGCGGGAACCTATGTGCAGCTCGTCGGCCGCGACCGCGGCTACGGCCTGCTCAAGCTTGCCTCGGGCGAGGTCCGCATGGTGCGCCAGGAATGCATGGCGACCATCGGTGCGGTCTCCAACCCCGACCAGGGCAACATCAAGCTCGGCAAGGCGGGCCGCAAGCGCTGGCTGGGCAAGCGCCCTGCGGTGCGCGGTGTCGCCATGAACCCGATCGATCATCCGCACGGCGGTGGCGAGGGACGGACGTCCGGCGGACGTCATCCGGTCACCCCGTGGGGCAAGCCGACGAAGGGCAAGCGGACCCGGTCCAACAAGAAGACCGATTCGCTGATCATTCGTCGGCGCGCGAAGTAGAGGAGAACGGCCGTGGCACGTTCTGTTTGGAAAGGTCCGTTCGTCGACAGCTACCTGCTGAAGAAGGCAGAGGCTGCGCGCGCGTCGGGCCGCAATGACGTCATCAAGACCTGGTCGCGACGCTCGACGATCCTTCCCCAGTTCGTGGGACTGACCTTCGGCGTCTACAACGGCCAGAAGTTCGTCCCCGTGCTGGTGACCGAGAACATGGTCGGCCAGAAGTTCGGCGAGTTCTCGCCGACGCGGACCTATTACGGTCACGCGGCGGACCGCAAGTCGAAGCGGGGCTGACGATGGGCAAGAAAGCTGCACCGCGGAGCCTGGCCGACACGGAAGCGCGCGCGATCGTGCGCAACCTGCGGATCAGCCCGCAGAAGCTGAACCTGGTGGCCGAGCAGATTCGCGGCAAGCCGGTCCAGCGCGCGCTGATGGACCTCGAGTTCTCGCGCCGCCGCATCTCGAACCAGGTCAAGGCCGGACTCGAGAGCGCGATCGCGAACGCCGAGAACAACCACCAGCTCGACGTCGACCGCCTGGTGGTCGCCGAGGCGACGGTGGGCAAGGCCTTCGTCATGAAGCGCTGGCGTGCCCGCGCCCGTGGCCGGGTGGCGCGCATCCACAAGCCGTTCAGCCAGATCACGCTCGTCGTCCGCGAGCAGGAAGAGGCATAAGCATGGGTCAGAAAATCAATCCGATCGGGCTGCGGCTCGGCATCAACCGGACCTGGGATTCCCGCTGGTTCGCCGACGGCCAGGACTACGGCAGCCTGCTGCTGGAAGACCTGGAGCTGCGCAAGGAGCTCGAAAAACGCCTCGCGGGTGCCGGCGTCAGCCGCATCATCATCGAGCGCCCGGCGAAGAAGGCCCGGATCACCATCCACTCGGCACGTCCGGGCGTGGTGATCGGCAAGAAGGGCGCCGACATCGAGAAGCTGCGCGCCGACGTCGCCAAGATGACCGGATCCGAGGTCAGCCTGAATATCGTCGAGGTCCGCAAGCCCGAGATCGACGCCACGCTGGTGGCCGAGAACATCGCCCAGCAGCTCGAGCGCCGCGTCGGCTTCCGCCGCGCGATGAAGCGCGCGGTCCAGAACGCCATGCGCCTTGGCGCGCTGGGCGTTCGCGTGATGTGCGGCGGCCGCCTGGGCGGCGCCGAGATCGCGCGCACCGAGCAGTATCACGAAGGCAGCGTTCCGCTGCACACCCTGCGGGCCGACATTCAGTACGGCACCGCGACCGCGAAGACGACCTACGGCACCTGCGGTGTGAAGGTCTGGATCTATCGCGGCGACATCATGGAACACGATCCGATGGCGCAGGACCGCCGGATCGAGGAACAGCAGTCGGGCGGGATGCCGGCACGCTAGGCGCCCGGAGGTAAGGTCATGCTAAGTCCGAAACGTACAAAGTACCGCAAGCAGCACAAGGGTCGGCTGCGCGGCGTCGCCCAGTCGGGAACGACGCTCAACTTCGGGTCCTATGGCCTGAAGGCCGTGACGCCCGCCCGTGTGACGGCGCG
>JAEPNS010000071.1 GCA_017643325.1 Alphaproteobacteria bacterium
CCGAGCCCATCGCCTCGATCACCGCGCGCGAGACGATGTTCTCCGACGCGATCAGCTCGACCTGGTTCTGCTGCCGGTCGAGCTCGCGCCCGATCGACGCGAAGATGTCCGGGTCGGCCTCGGCCAGGCCCTGTCCGAAGAACGGGTTCCCGTCACTGTCCTGCGTCATTGCCTCGGTTGTCATCGACATGGCTGCATACCCTCTGAACGCTTGCTGTTCCGCGCGCGGCCGCTTCGCCGCCGCTGAACGCCGTCGAGACGAAGGCGTCGAGACAGTCGAGCGCGACCTCCGGCCCGATCAGCCGTGCACCCAGCGCCATCACGTTGGCATCGTTATGCTCGCGCGCGAGGCGCGCCGATGTGGCATCGTGACACACGGCCGCGCGCACCCCCGGAATCCGGTTCGCGGCAATCGAGATCCCGATGCCGGTCCCGCAGATCACGATGCCCAACTGCGCATCGCCGCCCGCGACCTTCTCGCCGACAGCCTTTCCGAAATCGGGATAGTCGACCGATTCCGGGCCGTCGGTGCCGAGATCGAGCACCGTAAATCCGCGTTCCTCCAGCGCCGCCTTCAAGTCCGCCTTCATGGAAGGCCCGGCATGGTCGGACGCGATTGCAACCGTCCCTTCGCTCATGCGTAAAGTCCGTTCGGATGTGCGAGATCAGGAAATGACCAATTCCAGTCCGCTTACCACATCTCGTCATTGGCTGCCACAGGAACACTACCTGTCGCGTTCAAAAGTGTGGAAAACCGCATCGGGAAAAATGCGGCGCTGCACAATTTTATACCAGTCAATGTTGTGCAGGCGGGCAGTAGATATCGCGAGAAAATTTGCTTGTGCCCGCACTGTCAGACAGAGGGGTTCCTGTTACTTGGGAGCGATGAATAAAACTTCAGGCGATTATTCCAATATCGTATTGACTGCCCCCGAAGGCCGTGCGATCACCGGCCCGCGCCCGTTCGCGGCGTCAGACATCGGGGAGACACATGACAGACGCCAATGAAGACACCCTCTCCCGCGATGCCCTCCTCCAGATGACCACCCAGGTTGTGTCGGCCTATGTCGGCAACAACGCGGTCCCGGAAAACCAGATTCCCGACGTGATCCAGTCTGTGTACGGCAGCCTTGAGGGGCTGACGAACGGCGGCGGCGATGCGCCTACCAAGCAGAAACCGGCGGTCCCCATCAAGAAGTCGATCACCCCGGACCACATCGTCTGCCTCGAGGATGGCAAGAAGCTGAAGATGCTCAAGCGCTACCTGCGCACGACCCACGGCCTGACGCCGGACGAATACCGGTCGAAATGGGGCCTGCCCGCCGACTATCCGATGGTGGCGCCGAACTACGCCAAGCAGCGTTCGGCGTTCGCAAAGGAAATCGGGCTCGGCAAGAAACCGCGCAAGCGCTAGGCGCGCACGGATCGAAGTGCGCATCGGAGCATGTCCGGGAACGTCAATCTCGTTTTTGACGGACTAGACGATGCTTCTGGTCGTCATCGCGACGGCAAGGAAAACCGAAACAACGCCCGCTCGTCATCCCTGCGAAAGCAGGGATCCATTACCGCCGATACCAGACCGGGCAAGCGCCTGAGTTAATGGGCCCCTGCTTTCGCAGGGCCGACGACCGAGTGACACGCGGCGCACAGGGTGCCGGACGGCTCCTCACACCAGCGTGCCGCGCCGGTTCAGCGGCTGCGGGCGGTCCTTCTCCAGGATATAGCTGAGCTTGGCCATGGCAGCCTTGCGCAGGGCCGCCTCGCCCGCGTTGACCGGGCCGACGATCACGACCTCGGTCCCTGTCCGCGGATCGACGGCGCAGACCTTCACCGAATTGCCAACGGCGAAGAACTCGAAGATCACCTCGCCAAGGTTGTCCGGACGCCCACGCGCGGACCCGGGTCGCCGGTCGTTCCGGTGTTGGGTCGGTTTGGTCTGGAAACGGCTCAAGTCGTATAATCCCGCACCTATCAGGGGGAGGAACGACGCCATGTCAGATCAAAAAGATGATTTTATGGTTAACCACGCCGAAGACGCATCCTGGACCCCCGGGCTGCGCTCGGACTTCGAGTACCGGGACCTCGGCATCAAGGACGCCACCGGCGGCAGGTTCGGCGCGCACATCATCCGGATCGCGGAGCCGGAGGCCGACCACCACACCGGCAAGCACGCCCACATGACCGACTTCCAGATGATCTACGTGCTTCAGGGCGAAGCGCGCTTCTGGTTCGACGGCAAGGGCGAGGTCTCGGTCAAGCAGGGCGACTGCTTCTACCAGCCCGACGGCATCATGCACGATGCGCTGTGGATGTCGGCGGATTGCGAGCTGCTCGAGATCACGGCCCCGGGCGAGTTCGAGACCCGCGAAGGCTGAACGCCAGACCGGTCACGCCGGGGCCGGGCGGCGCCTGTCCGCTGCCCGAGCAGGCCGTGCCGGTGTCTCATCATGCGAAAGCATGGGCGAATAACAATTCAGTATGGGCGCGTGACTATGCTGTCAGTCCCGTTGCGCGCTAAGTTGCCCGCAATTCGATCAGGAGTTTGACCATGAGCCTTGCGACCGACAGCAACCGGCCGGCCCCGGCCGCCGAGAAGCCCCGCTTCCAGTGGGAAGACCCGCTCGTCCTGGAGGACGCCCTCACCGAAGAGGAGCGCATGGTGCGCGACGCGGCCCACGCCTATTGCCAGGACAAGCTGATGCCGCGCGTGCTGGAGGCGAACCGGCACGAAAAGTTCGACCGCGAGATCATGAACGAGTTCGGCGAGCTCGGCTTCCTCGGCTCGACCCTGCCGGAGAAATACGGCTGCGCCGACGTCAGCCATGTCTGCTATGGCCTGATCGCGCGGGAGGTGGAGCGGGTCGATTCGGGCTACCGCTCGGCGCTGTCGGTGCAGTCGTCGCTCGTCATGTGGCCGATCTATGCCTACGGCTCGGAAGACCAGCGGATGAAGTACCTGCCGAAGCTGGCGTCCGGCGAATGGGTCGGCGCGTTCGGCCTGACCGAACCGGACCACGGCTCCGACCCGGGCAGCATGGTGACGCGCGCAAAGTCGGTCGACGGCGGCTACCAGCTCAACGGCGCGAAGATGTGGATCTCGAATTCGCCCATCGCCGACGTCTTCGTGGTCTGGGCGAAGGACGACGAGGGCGTGATCCGCGGTTTCATCCTCGAGCGCGGGATGGAGGGCCTGTCGACGCCGAAGATCGAGGGCAAGTTCTCGCTGCGCGCCTCGTCGACCGGCGAGGTGGTGATGGACGACGTGTTCGTGCCGGAGGAAAACCGGCTGCCCGACGCACGCGGGCTCGGCGGCCCGTTCGGCTGCCTCAACAAGGCGCGCTACGGCATCTCGTGGGGCGCGATGGGTGCGGCGGAGTTCTGCTGGCACGCGGCGCGGGAATACACGCTCGAGCGCAAGCAGTTCGGCCGTCCGCTGGCCGCGAACCAGCTGATCCAGAAGAAGCTGGCCGACATGCAGACCGAGATCACGCTGGGCCTGCATTCCTGCCTGCGCCTGGGCCGGCTGATGGACGAGGACCGCGCCACGCCCGAGATGATCTCGCTGATGAAGCGCAACAACACCGGCAAGGCGCTGGACATCGCCCGCGTCGCCCGCGACATGCACGGCGGCAACGGGATCTCCGACGAGTACCACGTCATCCGCCACGTGATGAACCTGGAGTCGGTGAACACCTACGAGGGCACCCACGACATCCACGCGCTGATCCTGGGCCGCGCCCAGACCGGGCTGCAGGCGTTCACGGGCGCGTAGCGCGGGACCGCCTTCGTCGGACCCGGGGCCCGACCCGCGCACCCCGGCACAAACCGGGACGAGATGGCCGGATCAGGTCCGGCCATGACGATGGATGTTGAAATCGCGTTGCATTCCTAAACCGTCATGCCCGGGCTTGACCCGGGCATCCCGGCACGAACAGAGACGAGATGGCCGGATCAAGTCCGGCCATGACGACGGGTGTTGAAGCCGTTCGACACACCCACATCATTAGTCTCGCCAAGGCAGGTATTCCCATACCTGCGTCATGCCCGGGCTTGACCCGGGCATCTCTGGCAAGGTTCAGGCGGAGGCGCGCCGAACGTGTCCGGAGGCTGGGTCTACATCGTCACAAACCGCAAGCGCGGCACGCTTTATACCGGCGTCACGTCGGATATTGCCCGCCGGGCGTGGGAACACCGCGAAGGTGTTGTCGAAGGGTTTACGCTCCGGTACCGGCTCAAGCGTCTCGTCCATGTCGAGCGCTTCGACGACATTCGTGACGCGATCCAGCGCGAAAAGAACATCAAGCACTGGTCGCGTGGTTGGAAGATCGAGTTGATCGAGAAGAGCAATCCCGGCTGGGACGACCTTTACGACCGTGTGGTCTGAGCCGGGATGCCCGGGTCAAGCCCGGGCATGACGGAGGTTTGGAGTTTGCCGCAACAAAGAAAACGGACCGGGCTCGACGCCCCGCGCGGTCAGCAGTCGCCGGTCTGCGCCGCCTCGAAATTGATGCAGAAGCGCTTGGCGTCCTCGCAGGACAGGTCGGCCTGCTTGTAGCCGCAGCGCATGTTGCCGGCGTCGGTCGGGCCCTGGAAATGGCCGCAGGTCGTGCAGATACCCATGTCCTGCCCGCCGCAGCGCGACTGCATGTTGATGCACAGCCGCTCGAGGCCTTCCTTCATGGTGTCGACCATGTCGTCGGGCAGGCGCCCGATCGCCTGGTCGAGACAGTTCAGCGGGTCCTCGGCCAGCAGTTCGGCGCCCTTCTCGGTCAACTCGATGTGCCGCACCCGCTTGTCGTCGGGATCGGGCACGCGCGACAGGTAGCCCTTTTTCTCGAGCGCGTTCAGGGTCTGGCTCGCCGTGCCCTTGGTGGTGCCGAGGAACGCGGCCAGCGCACCGGGGGTGCGCGAGAAACGATTCGCCTGGGCGACGAAGCGCAGGCTGTCCCACTGGGCCGGGTTCAAGCCATGACAATATTGCAGGCCTCGCGCCATGCGGCCGAGGCGGTCGAGAAGCCGTGAAAGGCTCTCTTTGCCAGAGATTTCAGTGTCTTGCGTGCTCATCTTATTTTATTCATTTAGCCGCAAATCATGCTGATTCGAGAATGATTTTGTCACAACCAGATAGTATCGACTCGATAAAGACTTGTTAACGCCCCTGACCGGGCGTATATTCTTTTCGTATCGAGTCGAAACCAATCACGCAATCCGTCGTTTCCCGATATAGGCGCGGACGACGCATTGTCAAAGGAACGCAACATCATGGCTGCCTTCGCCTCACAAGCTATCGAACAGGGAAACCGGCGTTACGCGAACAGCGTGATGCAGGCCCCGGTGCTCGAACGCGAGGAAGAGTTCGAGCTCGCCCGCCTCTGGCGCGAGGAAGAGGACGAGGACGCGCTGCACAAGCTGATCGAGGCCTATGCGCGCTACGTGCTCAAGATCGCGTGGAAGTTCCGCGGCTACGGCCTGCCGGTCGGCGACCTCGTCCAGGAGGGCAATATCGGCCTCATGGAGGCCGCCCAGCGCTTCGATCCCGCGCACAACGCGCGCTTCTCGACCTACGCGTCGTGGTGGATCATGGCCGCGATCCAGGACCACATCCTGCGCAACACATCGATCGTGCGCGTGGCCACCACGCCGGCGCAGCGCCGCCTGTTCTTCAACCTCCGCAAGGTCCGCGCCAAGCTCGCGACCGGGCCGGACGGCGAGCTGACCGATCTCGACCGCGAGAAGGTCGCCGACCATCTCCAGGTCAAGCCCGAGGACGTGGTGCGCATGGAGGCGCATCTCGGCGGACCGGACAACTCGCTGAATGCGAGCTTCGGCGAGGACGACGACTTCGAGTTCCAGGATTCGCTGCCCGACGAGGGCCCGACCCCGGAGGAGTTCACCGCCTGGCGCCACGACGGCGAGGTCCGCTCGGCCTGGGTCGAGGACGCGCTGGACACGCTCAGCGAGCGCGAGCGCGAGATCATCGTCCAGCGCTTCCTGACCGACGAGAAGAACACGCTCGCCGATATCGGCGAGACCTTCGGCGTCAGCAAGGAGCGGATCCGGCAGATCGAGGCCAAGGCCCTCGACAAGCTCAAGGTCGCGCTGTCCGCGCATGGCGAGAACCCGGCGGAAATGCTGCACACCGAACTGGTGAGCTGACCGGCGCACCTGTGCCCGGACGGATAAAAAAGGCGGCCCCGGGGCCGCCTTTTTTATTCTATTTCTCAAAAAGTCCCGAAAGCGCTACGCCGCCGTCTCGACCCGGAAGAACTCGGCCACGCGCGGGCCGAAGCCCAGCTCCTGGAGCCAGAAGCGCTCGACATTGCGCAGCGCCTCGTTCGCCTCGGCCAGCTCGCCCTCGTCGATGCCGCCGGCGATGGCCTCCACGTGGCGCTCGAACATCTCCTCGAGCAGGCGGCTGAGCTCGATGCCCTTCTCCGTCAGGCGCACGCGCACCGAGCGGCGGTCGTGCGACGAGCGCTCCTGGTGCAGGTAGCCGTGCTCGGTCATCTTCTTGACGTTGTAGGACACGTTCGAGCCGAGATAGTAGCCGCGCAGGGTCAGCTCGCCCACGGTCAGCTCGTCGCCGCCGATGTTATAGAGGATCAGCGCCTGGACGTTGTTGATGTCCCGGACGTCGTGGGCCTCGAGTTCGGACTTGATCACCTCGAGGAACTGCCGGTGCATCCGTTCCAGAAGGACGATCGTTGAGAGGTATGTCTGTTTCACCGCTGTGTCTCCCGCGTAACGCGCGAATCCATTAGCGTCCATAGTCCCACTCCGGGGTTAAGGAGGGCTTAAGCCCGCAAGAAATCGGCGGCCACCTGTGCGGGCAGCCGACGCAAAACGGTTAACGCCTTGAATCCATGCTGTTCCGCGGACTGCGCGGCGACGGGCATTCGTTTGCCGGCGATTGCCGTGGTGGACCCGTTCGCGCGCATGCGGTTATGTTGCCGCGCAAGTTCATCACGACCTTCGAGAGTTGCCATGTCGCGTGGCCCGTCCACCCCTGTCGGGGCGTTCCCGCAAACACGGATGCGCAGAAACCGGCGCTGGGACTGGTCCCGCCGCCTCGTGCGCGAGAATGTCGTCACGCCCGACGACCTGATCTGGCCGGTGTTCGTGTGCGAGGGTACGGAAGACGAGCCGGTCCCGACGATGCCGGGCGTGGTCCGCTACGCCGTCGGCAATGTGGCCGCCGCGGCCGGCGAGGCGAAGGCGCTCGGGATCCCCGCGATCGCGATCTTCCCCGCGACACCCGCGGAGCTGAAGACGCCGGGTGCGGAGGAAGCCTGGAACCCGGACAACCTGGTCTGCCGCGCCGTGCGCGAGATCAAGAATGCCCATCCCGACATGGGCGTGATGTGCGACGTCGCGCTCGATCCCTTCAACTCCGACGGCCATGACGGGATCGTGCGCAACGGCCATGTCGTGAATGACGAGACGGTCGAGGCGTTGTGCCGACAGACGCTGGTCCAGGTCGAGGCCGGCTGCGACATCATCGCGCCGTCCGACATGATGGACGGGCGCATCGGGGCAATCCGTAAGGCGCTCGACGCCGAAGGCCACCAGAAGGTCCTGCTGATGGCCTATGCGGCGAAATACGCGTCCGCCTTCTACGGCCCCTTCCGCGATGCGATCGAGAGCAAGGGGTTCCTGCAGGGCGAGACCAAGGACACCTACCAGATGGACGCCGCCAACTCCGACGAGGCCCTGCGCGAGGTCGCGCTCGACATCGAGGAAGGCGCGGACATGGTGATGGTGAAGCCGGGCATGCCGTATCTCGACATCGTCCGGCGGGTGAAGGAGCGCTTCGGCGTCCCGACCTTCGCCTACAACGTCAGCGGAGAGTACGCGATGCTGCGCTTTGCCGCCGACAACGGCGCGCTGGACTATGACCGGGTCATCCTCGAGGCGCTGATGGGCTTCAAGCGCGCGGGCTGCAACGGCGTCCTCACCTATTTCGCCGTCGACGCCGCGCGGCTCCTCCATGACGGCTGAGCCGGCGGGCCAGCCGCCCGCCCCGCCGCCGCTGGTCGTCCGCTACAACCCGAACGTCCAGTTCCTGCGCGCAATGGCGATCTTCGGCGTCGCCGGCCTGTGCGTGTTCATCCCCTTCGTGGCCGAGGAGTCCGGCCGGGACGCCTGGAAGTTCGCCGGGGTCCTGATCGCTGCCTCGGTTGTCTGGGGCCTTCTGACCCTGCGCAAGACGCGCGACCAGACCCCGCAGGTCATCATCGACGAGAACGGCGTCTATGTCCGTGAGTGGCACGCCGGGACGGTGCCGTGGGAGAACATCGAATACATCTCCCACTCGAGCCAGATCCGCCGCTCGCTGCTGGCGAGCGTGACGCGGACCCGGCGCAAGCCCTACCTGCTGTTCAAGTTCGCGGAAGCCCCAAAGCTGCAGCCGACGGCCCCCGCACCCCTGTCCTGGTGGCAATATTTCGTCGGCGAGTTCGCGTTGCAGGAACCGGTGATCCAGCAGTTCGGGCTCGGAACGCCCGTGGAGGAGATCCTCCAGGCGATCCAGGGGCAGATCGCCGCATGGCAGGCGCGAAACCCGGACAAGGTCGACCAGGACGGCTACGACCCCCAGAGACCCGGCTAGGCCTTGCCTCGCGGGCCGACGAGGTCCACTTACAGGTCAGCATGTGATGAAACCCGCATTGTGATGCGGACGGCGCGCCACGCGCCGGAACCGGGGAAATCAAGAGGAGAGACACCGATGACCGTACAGATCGGCAGCACCGCGCCCGATTTCGAGGCGGAGACCACCGAGGGCACGATCAAGTTCCACGAATGGCTCGGCGACAGCTGGGGCATTCTGTTCTCGCACCCCAAGGACTTCACGCCCGTGTGCACCACCGAACTCGGCTACATGGCGAAGCTGAAGCCGGAGTTCGACAAGCGCAACGTGAAGATCATCGGCCTCAGCGTCGATCCGGTGGAAGACCACAACGCGTGGGTCGGCGACATCGAGGAGACCCAGGGGGCCAAGGTCACCTACCCCATGATTGGCGACAAGGACATGACGGTCGCCAAGCTCTACGGGATGCTCCCGGCCGATGAGGAAGGCACGGCCGCCGGCCGCACCGCGGCGAACAATGCGACCGTGCGCAACGTCTACATCGTTGGCCCGGACAAGCAGGTGAAGCTCGTCATTTCCTACCCGATGAGCACGGGCCGCAACTTCGACGAAATCCTGCGGGTGATCGATTCGCTCCAGCTGACCGCCGAACACAAGGTTGCGACCCCGGTGAACTGGAAGGATGGCGAGGACGTGATCATCCTTCCCGCCGTCTCTGACGAAGACGCCAAGCAGGCGTTCCCGAACGGGTGGGATGCCCCGAAACCCTACCTGCGGATCGTCCCGCAGCCGAAGTAGCGACTACCGCGCTTCAGCATTGAACGGGCGCTTCGAAAGAGGCGCCCGTTTTCGTTGCTAGCCGGCGTCGAAAAAGGCGAGCGCGCAGCGGTCGTGCCAGCGCCCGCCGCGTCCGTGAAACCCGACATGGCCGCCGCCCGGCGCGACCTCCATGCGCACATGTTCCGGCAGGGACGCTTCGAGCGCGAGATAGGTCGTGGCCGGAATCCAGGGATCGTCGGCGCCATGCAACAACAGCGTCGGCACCCGTATGTTCTCCAGATAAGGGCCCGACGAGCAGCGTGCGTAATAGTCGTCCGCATCGGCGAACCCGTTGACCGGCGCAACGAGATCGTTGTCGAGCTCTCGGATCGACCTTGCGCGTTCAACCACCTGTCGCTGTTCACCGGTGACGTCCCGGGTCCCGCCGCGCCAGTCCTCCTTGATGCGGCCCAGAAGCCATGCCTGGTAGGCGCGATTTCTGGTCTTCTCAAGCCAATCGGCGGAAGTTGCGAGATCAAGCGGTGCGGACACGCTCACCACCCTGCCAAGACGCGCATTGTCACCCGCCTCTCCGAGATACTTCAGCAACGTGTTGCCGCCCAGCGAGTAGCCGACGGCATAGACGTCCGGTCCTGCGATCCCCTCGCGGTCGAGGCCGGAGAGCATGAGTCCGACATCCTCGCTGCGGCCCCCGTGGTAGAGCTGGCGGCAGGTGCCGCTCGACGGTCCGGCGCCGCGCAGGTTGAAACGGAAGACGCGGTATCCGCTTTCGAGAAATGCCCTGGCGCCGGCGAGGACGTAGGCACTCTCCTCGCAGCCGCCCAGTCCGTGCAGCATCACCACCAGCGGCGCGCCGGGATCCCTGCCCTCGTGGTAGCTGCCGAGAAGAACGTCACCGTTGTCCGCCACGATCTCGATCCTGCGCGAGGGCCATGGCGAAAGGTCGGGATAGTCCCGGAGCAGGATGTTGCGCACCGTCTGGAGATCCGGGCCCCACCAGGGCGCACGCGGAACAAAGTCCGGTAGCTCGACGGCGCCAACGTCCATCAGGCGAGGAAATCCGCGATGGCCGCGATCTGGTCGTCGGACATCAGCGCCGGAGCATGCCCGACACCCTGGAACTCGACGAGGCCCGCCTTCGGGCCTCTTCGCGTCATCTCCTGGGCGGTCTCCGACAGCAGGATGTCCGAATCCGCGCCCCGGAGCACAAGCGCGGGCACGGACACCGCATCCCAGAAGGCCCAGAGATCGGCATCCTCCACCGGCGCGGCCTCGATCGGTTCGCGGATGCGCATGTCATAAGCGGGGACGATCGCACCCGTTTCCGTGTGCCGGGCAGACGTCTCGGCGAGATGCCGCCACTGCGCGTCCGTCAGGGGCCCGAAGGGTGCCCAGATCACGCGCAGGTATTCCTCATACGCCTCGATATCCGGGAACTCGGGATCCGTCCCGACATAGTCGCGAATCCGGCCGACCGCCTCCTTCGGCACGAACGGTCCGACATCGTTGAGCACCAGACGCCGGACCGGCGTCGGGTCCTGGGCCGCAAGAAAAATCCCGATCAGCCCACCCATCGATGTCCCGACAAGGTCGACAGGCGCCAGGCCGAGGGAGGCGATCAGCGCGGAGGCGTCCGCGACATATTGCGGAAAGCCGTAGTCACCCGAATCCGGCAACCAGTCGCTGCGCCCGCGACCGGCGACATCGAGACAGATGACGCGGCGCGTGCGCGACAGGTGCTCCGCAAGCGCGTCGAATGAGCGCGCGGTCTGGGTCAGGCCGTGAATGCACAGGACCGCAGGCGCGGCCTCAGGCCCCCACTCGGTGTAGTGAAGACGGTGCTCACAGTTGGAATTCTTCGCCGTGAAAAAACGTGACCGCATGGCGGGGAGCCTCTAGGTATGATCCATGCCTCAAAGGGACGCGAGGCCAACCTAACCCGCACGTGCAACGCCACCAACCCGTCGAGGTTCACGCGAAATGGCAGACATCTCCGTCGGCCCGCCGGTGCCAGAGGACAAGCCGGAATGGGCCGCGCTGTTCGAAGGCTACCGCCGTTTCTACAAAATGCCCGACGACCCGGCGATCATCGAGCGGGTCTGGGGGTG
>JAEPNS010000072.1 GCA_017643325.1 Alphaproteobacteria bacterium
GATAAAGAAACCCATCAGCGGCTGCATCAGCTTCGGTGACCCGGCGGCAAGCCGTGTCGAGTTGGACACGCGCCCGAAAAGCGCACGCGAACCGTCAAAGATCGCCTTCTGTTCGGGCGTTGCCTCGTCGTCACTGATAAGGGGCAATACAGCCATGAGCGTTCTCCTCCGTGCTATTCGACCGGGGGCCAGATGCGCCGGCCCACGATGGGCGAACCGGGTGTGTAATAGAGCCGCCGGATAACACGACCGCTCCACTCCTTCTCGTCAAGCGCGAGCGCCTCGTGCGGTTCCTCGAAACTCTTCATCCGGTCCTCGAGCGACGTGAACTCGTAGAGGATCGAGTACTTCGCCCAGCCGGCAACCGAGACCATGACACGGGTGGCGACACATCCCGGCATTCGCGCCATGGCCGGAAGACGGTACTGGGCGTACCAGGCACCGGTATCAAACTCGGTCTCGACATCCATGGCGCGGAAACTGCCCATCTGGATGGCCGGTGCCGGTGTCGTCCCCTTCGTGCGGGTGTGGATCTCCGGTCCGTTCACGCTTGCATAGACACTGAAAATGCACGTGCGCAGGCCCGTCCGCAGGTCGAGCATGTCTCGTGCCTTGCCGGTCAGCCCGGCCTGCTCCTCGACAACCGACGGTGCCAGAAAGGTCCACGCCTCGCCCGCGCCCACGAGCATGACATATTGCGTGCCATCGCCCAGGCCCGCCATATCGGCGCCGTCCGGAAAGGCGGCACGCACCGCCGCCATGCCTTCCCCGCCCCCGTCATTCTCGTAATGCGCCGCCCACGCAATCCCCGGTCTTGCCTGCAGCCCGGGCAGATAGTCGCCATGCAGCCAATCGAGGAACCCGTCGCGACCGTCATCGGGCAGGTCGTACCAGGTCGCCCAGATCGCGTTGTCCATCATCGCGCGCCTCCTGCCCGCCGGTGCCAACCGTGATGCGCCCGCACCGCCTGTGCGTTATTGCGCGGCGACCGCCGTGGGGTCGTTGCGCGGCAGGGTCACGGGCTCGCCGCGTTCCACGGAAAGATCGGCCGCGACATAGACGTCCATCACGAGGCGGGCTTCTCCCGGCGTGACCAGCACCGGGCGGTCGAGCGCAACCGCCTCGATGAAGCGGTCGGTCTCGACCTTCATCGGGCCGGCGAACACATGATCGACCGGTTCGCCGGGCATCGTGGACATCGGATACTGGATCCCGTTGTCGACGCGGTTGATCTGCACTTCCTTGTGGGTGTCGTCGATGGTCAGCGCACCCTCCGTGCCGATCACCTCGATCCAGCACTGCGAGTAGTTCTTGTAGCCCAGCGGCAGGATCCACCCGGCCCCGACAGTGATCGTCGTGCCGTCGTCCATGGTCACCATGATCCACTGGTGGTCCGGCGTGTCGCTCTTCTGCTTGAACAGCTTGCCTGCCTGTTGGGAATAGACCCGGATCGGCTTGCGCGGCTGCAGGCACCAGAGCAGGAAGTCCAGGTCGTGGGTGGCTTCCATCGCCGCTGGGGACAGCTTCGTCCGGCCGGTGATCTTGTTGCCGAGTTCGCGCGTGACGTTTCGGCTGACCAGGCACGTCACAGGCTCACCGATGGTGCCGTCGTTGATCGCCTTGTGCACGAAGGCAAACTTTTCCTTGAACCGCTGCGAATAGCCCACGGTGAACTTGAGGTTGTTGCCCTCCGCGATCGCGATCAGTTCGTCGGCTTCCTCCATCGTCGTCGCGATGGGTTTCTCGACGAGCACGTGCTTGCCGGCCGCAAGCGCCGCCCTGGTCATGGGATAGTGAAGGTTTTCGGGCGTCGTCGATATGATCACGGCGTCGATCGAATCGTCGGCGATGTATTCCTCCCAGTTGTCCGTGGTCGATGTGGGATCGGTCTCGGCCGCAACCTCGGCCAGGCGATCCGGACGGATTTCCGCGAGATGGAGCTCGTTCACCAGGGCATGCTGGGCACAGGCGTTGGCGCGAATGCCGCCGCACCAGCCCGGGCCGATTACCGCTACGTTGATCTGTCTCATCCCTGATCCCCTGATTGTGTTGTTGGACCTGCGGCCATAGGCGCAGCGAGACACATGGTCTTATATAAGATCAAAGGCTATGCCGCGCCCTATCGCAGGGCAATGCAAATCTCGCACAGACGGTGAGCCAAGGCTATTCCGGCGCCGCCCGGGCGCGACAGCGGCCGGCGCGCCGTGGTATGGCAGCCGCTCCCGATTCCGGAGCCACTGGCCTTGTATTCCGAACTCGCCGCGATCCTGATCCCGATCTTCTTTACCGTTGCCGTCGGGTACGGATGGGAGCGGATCGGCGTCGACTTTCCGACGGAGTTCGTGACGCGCTCGACAGTCTATGTCCTGACGCCGTGCCTGGTGTTTGCCACGATGACCGGACTCGACGTGTCGCTGGCGGCATACGGGCAGGTCGCGCTGGCGACGGTCGGCGTGCTCGCCGTGGTCGCCACGGTCGGAATCGTCGGCCTCCGGCTGAGGGGGCTGTCGTTGCGCGCCTTCCTGCCACCGATCCTGATTCCCAACAGCGGCAACCTCGGCCTGCCGCTCGGGCTGTTCGCGTTCGGCGAAACCGGTCTCGCGCTCGCGATCGCCAGCTACACGATCTACGCGCTCGTCCAGTACACGGTCTGCCAGTTGATCGCCGCCGGCCGCGCGTCGTTCAAGATCGTGGTCCGCCAGCCGTTGATCTATGCGGCGGCGATCTCGCTCGTTTTCCTCGGGACCGATACGACGCCGCCGGAATGGGCGCTTAACACCACCACGCTCATCGGCGGCGCGGCGATCCCGCTCAACCTGCTGGCCCTGGGCGTGGCGTTGGCGCGCCTGAAAGTGTCCAGCCTCCAGAACAGCCTGTTCGTCTCGGTGCTTCGTCTGGGTGTCGGGCTGCTCGCGGCGCTGGCGATCACCGAGGCGCTCGATCTTGACCCGGTGACTCGGGGCGTCGTGATCCTGCAATCGGCCGGGCCGGCAGCGCTGTTCTCCTACCTATGGGCGCAGCTCTATGGAAACAGCGCCGAGCAGGTCGCGGGCGTGATCATGATCTCGACCCTGATTTCGCTGGCGACCCTGCCGCTGCTGCTTCTGGTCGTGCTTTAGGCGCCGCCGCGGCTAGACCGCCGGGAACCGCACCACGAAGCGCGCTCCGGCGACCGACCCGTCCGCTTTCCGGCGGTTTTCCGCCCAGATGGCGCCACCGGCCGCCTCGACGATCTGCCGCGAGATCGAAAGCCCGAGACCGGAGTGGGTACCAAGCCGCTCCGCACGCCCGTCCGGCCCCTCGGTCGGCCGGTCGGAATAGAAGCGCTGGAAGATCGACTCCAGGTTCGGCTCGGGAATGCCGGGGCCGTTGTCGTCGACCGTCACCAGGACATCATCGCCGTCGCGGCCGGACCGGCGCACGGCCGACACCAGCACCCGCCCGCCTTCCGGGCTGAAGGACTGGGCATTTGTGATGAGGTTTCGGAACACCTGCCCGAGCCTGTCTTCGAAAGCGCAGACGGTCAGGTCCACACCGGGCTGGATGTCCATCTCGACGGTGATATCGGAGGTCGAGGAGTGTACGTCGACGAGTGCGCTCAGCACCGCACGCAGATCGACGTTGGAGGGAGGATCCCGGCTCAGCTCGGCATCGAGACGCGATGCATCGGAGATATCGCTGATCAGTCGGTCGAGGCGGGCAACGTCATCGAGGATGATCGACATCAGCTTCTTCTGCTGCGCCGGGTCGTCCACCCGCGCCACCGTTTCCACGGCGCTGCGCAGCGATGTCAGCGGGTTCTTGATCTCGTGGGAGACGTCGGCCGCGAACCGCTCGATCGCGTCCATGCGCTCCCACAAGGCTTCGGTCATCGCGCGGAGATCGCGGCCGAGCTCGCCGATCTCGTCGCGCCGGCCGGCAAAATCCGGGATCGACGTATGTCGTCCCGAGCCGGAGCGCACGCGCTCGGCCGCCGCGGCCAGCCGTTTCAGGGGACGTGCGATGGTGGCCGCGAGGTAGATCGACAACAGGATTGTGACCGCCAGCGCGACCCCGAACACCTGCAGGATATCGATCCGGATCGCGCGCATCGCGCGTTCAATTTCTTCGCTGCCGTGGGTGAGCATGAGCGCACCCACCACCTGCCGATAACGCTTCACCGGGACGGCGACCGAGATCACCATGCCGCCGCTCTCGTGCCGGCGGATGGTCGCGTATGGTTCGCCCGCAAGCGACTTGATGGCTTCCCGGTAGTCGGACGCGCGCTGCGGCACACGCTCCTGGTAGATCGGCAGCTCGGTCTGTCCCGGCATCCAGTCCAGCAGCGCGTTGAAGCGGCGTTCAAACCAGTTGAGGGGCGCGAAATCCTCCGGCGGGGGCAGTTCGCGCACCCGCACCAGCCCGCGCGGTGACACCAGCGCCTGGGTGTCGGAAATCAGGGCACCGTTTTCGGAGAACAGTCGCGCGCGGGTCTGGGTCGGCTCGGTCAGGCGCCGCAGCATGAGGCTGGCGCGAACCGGATCAACCCGCTGCCCGAGCCCCGGGATCACCAGCACCGCACCGGCACCGATCGCGCCCGCAAACACCTCGCCCTGGACCCGCAGCGCCTCGATCTCGGTCTCGATCAGGCTTTCCTGGTAGCGGTCGAGAAAGAAGAACCCCCCGACAGGCACGGCCAGGACGAGAAGATTGATCGCGAGAATGCGCCGCGTGAGCGAGGTTGATGGCCGCCGACGCAACAGCCAGCCCCAGGCAGCGCGTCCCGAGGCCGCGCCCGCGCGGGACATTCGGCCGGGCTCCGTCCGGTTTGCCGAAGAGCGTTCCTCGAGGCGCGCGTCGATGGTCATCCCCTCCCCCGAAGGACGCCGCTGCGGCTAACCGTCCTTGTAACGATAGCCGATCCCGTAGAGGGTCTCGATCTGTCCGAACTCATCATCGACGTCCCGGAACTTTTTCCGCAGGCGCTTGATGTGGCTGTCGATCGTGCGGTCATCGACATAGATATTCTCGCCATATGCCGCATCCATCAACTGGTCGCGGCTTTTGACATGGCCGGGACGCTGCGCCAGGGCCTCGAGGATAAGGAACTCGGTGACCGTCAGCGTGACTTCCTTGTCGCGCCAGGTGCACAGGTGACGGCTGGGGTCGAGGAGCAGGTCACCGCGCCGGATCATGGAATCGCCGTCGCTCTCGCCGTCCTTGGCCGCCTGCTCGGCCTCGGCACGTCGCAGTATCGCCCGGATGCGCTCAATCAGGAGGCGCTGGGAAAAGGGCTTGGTGATGTAGTCGTCGGCGCCCATGCGCAGGCCGAGCACCTCATCGATCTCATCGTCCTTGGACGTGAGAAAGATCACAGGCATGCGTGAGCGCTTGCGCAACTTGCCGAGCAGTTCCATGCCGTCCATGCGCGGCATCTTGATGTCCAGCACCGCGAGGTCCACGGGGGATTCACTGAGACCCGTCAGAGCCTCGTCGCCATCGGCGTAGGTGCTGACCTGGTAGCCCTCGGCTTCGAGCGCCATTGTGACCGATGTCAGGATATTACGGTCGTCGTCGACCAGGGCAATTGTCTGGGCCATGTCGGGGTCCCCTTCGTTTGCGGTCGCGACACGGAAACAGGACGCCCCCGAGCCGCCAGCAACCACATTCGCAGTCCATTATGGCGTATTTGGGGTCTGAAAAGGGTTTCGCAACGCGCGGGTTTCCGCAGTCCAACCGCCGCCAGGCCACGATGTCGCCACAAACGAGAATGTGAGCGCCGTGCGACCGGCAGCCGCATTGCTTGCAGCACCGCGTCGGTTCTACATGGCTCCCATGAACCGGAAGCTCCATATCGGCATTGTCCTGCTGGTCGTCGCGGTATTCGGATTCGGTGCCTGGCTGAATTTCCACGGAGACGAGCCGGCCGAATCCACGCCCGTTGCGGGCATGGTGGTGAATGTCGGCATCGGAGGCCCGTTCGAGCTGACGGACCACACGGGAGCGAGGTTCTCGAGCGAGTCGTTCGCCGGCAACTATGCCCTGGTCTATTTCGGTTACACCTTTTGTCCGGACATATGCCCCACGGAACTCGGCCAGATGGCGATCGCGATCGACGAGCTCGGCGACGACGGGGCACGCGTCAGTCCGGTGATGATCACCATCGACCCAAAACGCGATACGCCTGAGGTGCTCTCAGAATATGTGCCGCTCTTCCATGAGCGCCTGATCGGCCTGACCGGCAGCGAGGAAGAGATCCGCGCGGTTGCCACCCGGTATCGCGTTTTCTACCAGAGGTTCGACGACCCGAATTACACCGAGTACCTGATGGACCATTCGTCTTTCGTCTACCTGATCGGCCCGGATGGAACGATCGCGGCGATGTTCCGCTATGGTACGCCGCCCGAGGAGATGGCGAGCACCATCCGTCAACACATGAAGGCACAGAGCTGACCATGATCAAGACAACCATCACCGCCCTTGCCTTGCTGGCCACGTTGGCAGCGACGCCCGCGACCGGACATGAAGAAAAGACCGGGTCGTTCACGATCAGTCACCCGTGGGCGCGCGCAACCGCATCCAGCCAGACGGCAGGCGCCGTCTTCATGGAAATCCACAACCATGGCGACACGGACGACCGGCTGGTCGGCGCGGCCTCGCCCGATGCCGAACGTGTCGAAATTCATGGGCACCTGCGCGACGGAGACGTCATGCGCATGCGTCGCGTGGACGGGATCGAGGTTCCCGCCGGCGGCACGGCCGTTCTCGCACCGGGCGGGTTCCATGTGATGCTGATGGGGCTCAAGTCGCCTCTCTTCGAGGATACGCTGACCGAATTGACACTGACCTTCGAAAAGGCAGGCGACATTGAGATCGAGGTTGTGGTCGAGGCGGCAGGCGCGACGGGAGCGTCTTCCGCCACAGGAAAAATGGACCATGGCAGCGGTCCCATGAAAAGCCGCTGAGGGACTTGCGGCACGAGACGGTTTCGCTAGTCTCCGGTCCGTGATGTCCATCGACGACCGTGACAAACCGACCGGCGACCTTGCCCGGCGCCTGGTCCGTACCAGCCGCACGGCGACGCTCTCGACACTGGACGGGGAGACCGGCGGCACGCCCTACGGGAGCCTGGTTCTCGCGGCCTGCGACCATGCCGGTGCGCCTCTCGTGCTTCTGTCCGATCTTGCCCGGCACACGCGAAACTTCCAGGCAGACCCGCGCGCGTCGATCATGTTCTCGAAACCCGGCGTCGAAGCGATCAACCTGTCGCGGGCGACTGTCATCGGGACGATGGAAATCTGCGAGGACGCGCGCCTGCGCGAACGTTTCCTCCGCCAGCACGAACGGGGACGCAGCCACATGGCGTTCGGTGATTTTCGCCTGTACCGCCTCGTGCCCCAATCCGTGCACTTCATCGGCGGGTTCGGCCGGATCGAAACTCTCCAGGCGGCAGATGTGTTCCTGGAGTCCGACAAGTTCGACGCCCTGTGCGATGCCGAAGACGAAATCGTGGCGCACATGAACGAGGATCATGCCGACGCGGTGCGCAACTATGCGCATAACCTCGCTGACCGGCCGGGTCACGACTGGCGCATGACCGCGCTCGATCCCGAAGGGTGTGACCTCTCCAGAAACGATGCCATCGCACGCGTCGATTTCGTGAATCAGGTCAGCGACGCACAAGGTGCCCGCGCCGAACTGGTCCGCCTGGCCAAGGCCGCACGGACCGCGACACTTTCCTGACCGGATAAACGTGGCCGGAACGTGGATCTATACGCATGGATTCTATTTGCGAATGATTATCATTTTCATTATTGTGCTCGGCACTAACCATCGGATTGCCATCATGATTGAAACAATCGCAAATGCCCCGGTGCACCCATCGATCCGAGACCTTTCCCACGTCGAGCGGCTCTTGGTACATGCACTGCGCCTGTGGGTGGCTGACCGGCGCCGATGGCCAGAGGTGGTTCTGGAGTTCAACCGGGTTTGTCGGCCGCGGGTCGCAACGGTCGTGTGCGAATCGCTAGAGTCATTGTTTCACACGCTCGGCCTTCACGCACGCCGGCGCGTGCGCCTTCACCGGCCAGTTTGCTGCCGCGTGAGCCCCGACGAACTCTGTCTGCTGAACCTGATCGCTGCACGTCAGTCTCATGACGAGACTCACGCGGACGCCCTAGCGAACTGGCTGGTTCCGCGGTCCACTGCTGCCGCGCTCGTTTCCGACATCGACAGGATTGCGGGCGAGTTGACCGCGGTGGGTTGCGCTCTGCGGGTCAGAACAACTCGAGCGGACTCCCACATCGCCAGCGAGTGCGGCGCAATCCACATACTCCGCTAGGTCATTGCGGGCGGAAGCAATTCCGCAGGTGAGAACTCAGGCGCTTTCGAGAAGCTCGATCGAGACCGCGAGCGGACCCTTGTCGCCGGAGCGCGTGGTGACCCGCACACGCGCGTCGGCCTCAAGCATCCTCAACCCGGACTGCGCGACCACCCGGCCGGACACAAAGATGTCCTGCCCCTCGCCGTCCGGAACCACGAATCCGTAGCCCTTGTTGGGATCGAAGAACTTGACGGTGCCATCCACGGACGGGCCGTCACCCGCCGGTGCCGGCGCCGCGTCCGGATTGCCGCCCGACACGCTGTGAATGACCGAAACCATCGGGCCGCGCGGACCCTGCTCGATTTCGCATTCGAGTTCTGCACCGTCCTGAAGATCCTTGTGCCCGGCTGCTTCCAGCACGGACACATGGATGAAGGCATCACCCGTGCCGTTCGAGGGCTGGACGAATCCGTAGCCCTTGATGGGGTTGAACCACTTGACGGTGGCGTTGATTCGCTCGCCGCCGCCGTTGCCAGATACCTCTAGATCGCTCATCACGGGCAAGTCCCGACGCACTCGGCGCCGCGGTGCCTGTCCCGGACTCGCCATCTACCTGAACGCGGTCCCGACCCCGCGGAGCACGCTAACGGAAAAAGACTAGCACAGGATTCCGGCCCAATTGCCAGCCAGAAAACGCCGCAGAATTGTGCAACGCGTCAATTTCAGATTTCGACGCCCGTCGATGTGCCGGCCATGGATGCGCCCTTGAGGTTCGCGCCGTCGAGCTTCGCGCCGGTCAGATCAGCGTCGTCGAGCACGGCCTGCGGGAGCTGCGCGCCCCTCATGTCTGCCCGCTGAAGGTCCGCCCCGACGAGCTGTGTGGGCAGTCGTCGGGTGGCATCGATGACCAGGGGACCCATGTTGCAGTCGCGAAGAACAGCGCCCGAAAGTTTGGCACCCCGAAGCTTGGCGCCCCGCAGATCGGCTCCTTCAAGGTTCGCGCTTCGAAAATCTGCGTCCACCAGGTCCGCACCCTGCAACTTCACGCCGCGCAAATCGAGCCCGTAGAATGTGGCTCGCGCCCCGCGCAAGGCGGCGAGATTGAGGTGCGCCATCAACTTCAACGGGCGCAGGTCAACGTCCGAGAGGTCAGCCGGCTGTCCCGCCGTCCCGTCGGATTCGACAAACCGGATATGGTCCTCGATCTGGTCGAGCGCCGGCGGGTCCATCTCGCTCAGGGGCGTGCCGGCCGGCTCGTCCGTCAGGGTGTCGTCGAGGATCGTCTCGTGAAACGTGGTCATCGTCATGTCGGTGCCCGTCAGCACGGCGTTCGACAGATCCGCCTCGGTCAGATCGGCGCCCGACAGATCGGCGCCCTCCAGGTTCGCGCCCTTGAAGTCCGCCTGCTTGAGATTCGCCCGAACAAGCTTGCAATCCTTCAGGACGGCCCCGGAAAAATCGGTGCGGACCGCGAGCATCCCCGACAGGTTTGCCCGTTCAAGATTGGCATTCGCAAAGCTGGCCTCGCTGCCGTCCGCCTCATCGAATTCCGTCGTATGCGACCGGAAATGCAGGTCGCCTTGCGCATCCTTTTCCGCAATTGCACCTTCGCGCAGGTCGGCCTCGAACAGGTCCGACCCGGTCAGGTTGGCGCTCCGGAGACTTGCCCCGCGCAAATCGCTTCGGCGAAGGTTCACGTTCTCGAGGTTCGCACCACGCATGTCGCAGCAGAAAAAGACGGCGTTCTCCAGACGCGCACCGGCCATGTCGGCCCCGGTAAGGCGGGCACCGGAGAAATTGGCATCACCGAGATCCCGGCCGGCCAGCGACAGCCCGTTCATGTCGCAAAACCCGAAATCGGCGCGCTTGCCCCCGGGAAGCCCGGCATGAAAACGCGCATGTGACTTGCACATCGCGTCGACTTCGCCCTGGCTCAAGCCGCGCAAACCCGCGGCGCCGACATCGGTTTGCGGCTCGCCAACGTCTGCTGTCTGTTCACTCACCGGATAACTCCCGGACCAATCATGCGATCGTGCCGCACGCCCGGAATGTTGGCACAAAGGACTTAATAACGGTTTAAGCCCGCACAACCGGGACGCTCCGGCGGTTTTTCACCGGATACCGACGGCGTACAATAGTATGTTTCACAGACATTTAGGGTTTGCTGTTGCGTTAAGGGTTTATTAAGTTTTCCACAACAGTCTGGTTAACAACTGTTTACCGCGTTCAGCGGTCTTTCGGGGGAGGGGCTCAGACCGTGACACGTGTGGTTCGTCACGATTCGGCCGGGGAAAAGGGGCGTCTTTATTCCCGGCGCAAACACGCCGCCGCATCGGACACCGCGGCGCGACGGGCTGCGCCCGGCTCAGCTGTGCGGGCGACTCGCGCCCCCGACGAACCAGTCGAAACCGCTACTCCGCACCCCGGCCTTATTGAACATCTCGGTCCGGCCTACCTGGCGACCCCGGAAGGCGACCTGCTCTGGCACAATGATGCATTCTCAGCCTTCGCGCAGGCGGCCTGGAACACATCGGCCGGCGAACGACGAATATCAAGGGCCCCCGATGCCCTGAGGCAGACAATCGAAACGCTCATCGAGACCGGCCATTTCGAGCCGGGCCGGACCCTGATCGAGAACGGCGGGGTCGAGCGCAGCTTTCTCGGGCGACACTTCCTCGGCACACAGGACGGCCAGCCGGTCGTCTACGGTTTCTTCGAGGATATCACGCAACGGATCACCGCTGAACGGCGGCTCACCGCGCTGGACGACAAGCTGACCGATGTGATCCGGTCGACATCCGACTGGGTGTGGGAGACTGACACGGGCCTTCGCCTGACCGAGGTCTCTGCGCGGATCGCTGCCATCACAGGGGCTCCGCCGGAGGCGCATCTGGGTAAGCAGATGCTCTCCCTCGGAAGCCTGCCGGACCCCGCGCCCGGCGTGCCCGACCTGCACCGGCTGATGGCGGAAAGGCGCCCCTTCCGCAACAGGCTGTTCCTGATGCGCGACGAAGCCGGGCAGACGCGGCGAATCCATCTGAGCGGCACACCATTCTTCGACACGGCCAGCGGTCGGTTCCTCGGCTACCGGGGCACCGGCACGGATATCTCGCGCGCGCTCGAGGCCGAGCGCGACG
>JAEPNS010000073.1 GCA_017643325.1 Alphaproteobacteria bacterium
GATCGGTGACGGCGACGCTGGAGACGTCGAGCACGCGCACGGTCAGCGGCACCTCCGCCGCCAGCGTCCGCAGGGCCCCGATGAAGGTCTGCCGGCCGCGCGCCGCGGGCGGGCCGTAGAACAGCACCCCGACCGCGCAGGCGTCGATCTCCGCGATCTCGCAGGCGTCTCCCAGGATCGCGCGGAGGCGCAGGCCCAGCGCGCCGGCCATGTGGGTGGGCGAGGACACCTCGAACACCTGCAGCGGCACGTCGGTCATCGACAGGCGCGGCAGGGTCCGCGCGAGCCGTTCGACGAACGCGACGCGCGCGTGTCGGCCTGCTGCGGGATCGGGCGCCGGCCTCGCGGCGCGCCGGGGGTTCGGCGCGCACGCATCTTCGGAAGCATCGCCCCACCATGCCGTGTCGTCTTCGCTGCGAAAGTCCATCGTCACTCCTGGTCACCCGGGGTTTTCCGGGCCGATTCCGGCGGGACAGACACCCCGCGGTCGGGAACATTCGACGAAATTTGTACGCGACAACCGCTGTCACGGGTTGAATCAAGGCTGTGACAACGTTGTGTCATTCGCCCGACCCGGCTACCACTGTGACCGCAAGTTGTGGTGAAAAAGGGGCGATCTCGGCGGCCGGGCCCGACGCCCGTGGCGCCGTCTCGAAGCCGGAGTGCTTTGGTGAGACAGTTGGCTGGATCGATCGGCTTCGCACGACACGCCGCGCGCGCACGGCCGTACGCGGGCGTCCTGCTTGCGGCCGTCCTGCTGAGCGCCTGTTCCGTCCTCGAGAACTTCCCCGGTTTCGGCAGCGATGCGTCCGACGAGGAGGTCGCCGCGTTCGAGCCCGTGCCGCAACCCTCGCCCGCCGACGAGACCGGCACGGCCGCACCCCGGAACAAGCCCAGGCCGCCGCCGCGCATGGTGGTCGCGCGCGCGCCCGACGCCGAACCCATCGCGCCCGACCGGATCGTCGGCCTCGCCGAAGGCGATGCCGAGAAGCTGTTCGGCCCGCCCCATTTCGTGATCCGCCGCCAGCCCTCGACCCGCTGGCACTATGTCAGCGAGCGCTGCACGCTCGACCTGTTCTTCTTCGAGGATATCGAGACCCGCGAGCGGCGCGTCCTGGCCTTCGACGTCGGGGCCGCCTCACCGGAGGAGGACTCGACCACCGACCCCGCCGCGCTCAACGCCTGCGTGGCCGCCATCCACGCGGAACGCAATGGGCGCACCGGCTGAGATCCGGGCCGTCGAGGCCCCCGCCCCCGTCCATGTGCTGATCGTCGACGACGATTCGTTGCTGCGAGAGTCCCTCGAGCAGAACCTGATCGATGCCGGCTTCCGGGTCACCGGGTTCTCCAACGGGCCGGACGTTCTGGCCCACTTCGCCAGCACGACGCCGGACCGGGCGGGCCGGGGCGACCTCATCCTGCTCGACTGGAAGATGCCGGAGATGAACGGGATCGAGGTCCTGAAGCAGCTTCGCGACCGCAAGCTCGACGTGCCGGTGGTGTTCCTGACCGTGCTGTCGGACCAGATCTACGAGGAGGCGGCGCTGCTCGGCGGCGCCGTCGATTTCGTCGAGAAGTCGCGCAGCTTCGCGATCCTGCGGCGGCGGATCGAGCTCATCCTCGACCGGCAGGACCCCTCGGAGACCCGCAGCGGCGGCGCGCCCGGCGGCGCGGTGGAGGTCGGCCCGCTGGAGCTCGACCCCGGCACGAGCCGCGCGCTCTGGCGCGGCGAGCGCGTCGACCTCACCCTGACCGAGTTCAAGATCGTCCACCACCTGGCCGAGCGCGCGGGCACCGATATCCGCTACCGGGAGATCTACGACCTGGTGCATGGCGAGGGCTTCATCGCGGGCGCCGGCGACGACGGCTACCGCAGCAACGTGCGCACCTTCATCAAGCGCATCCGGCAGAAGTTCCGCGACGTCGACGCGGATTTCGCGGCGATCGAGACCTACACCGGGTTCGGCTACCGCTGGGCGAGCCGGGGCGGACAGGACAAGCCGGGCGATGGTTAGCATCACCCCGAACGGGGAGGCGCGCGGCTGGCGGCGCGCCGGGGCGCTCTGGCGCTCCTTCGCCACCAAGCTCGCCCTCCTGATCGCGGTCCTCGTCACCGTGCCGCTGGTGCTCTACGTCCAGTTCCGGAGCGCGGACGCCGAGCGTGCCGCCCTGCTGCAGCGCAGCGTGCAGGAGGAAGGCCGGCTGATCGCCACCAGCCTCGCGCCGATCCTCGGCGAGTTCCGCGGCGAGACGGCCGACGAGATCGGCTCGCGGCTGGCCGAGATCGGCGGGCCGGACATCAACGTCAAGCTGCTGTTCCGCCCGAAGACCGACGCCGTGAACGATGCCGGCGGCGGCGTGTTCTACATCGCCGCGAACCCCCCGGTGACGTCGGACTATATCGAGCGCGACCGCGCCGAACTGTTCGAGACCGGCATCTTCAACGCGCTGCCCCAGACCTGTATCGGCGGCGAGCCGCTGGCCCGGCGCTACACCAACCCGGACGGCGCCGAGGAGGTGCTGACCTCGATCACGCCGATCAACCTGGACAACGGCTGCTGGATCGTCGTCACGTCGAACGCGTCGGCGACCTTCGTCGGCTCCTCGCTCGGCCAGCCCTACTGGAAGACGCCCGAGGCGCAGATCGTCTTCGCCATGTACCTGCTGCTGGTGGTGCTGGTGGTCTCGCTGTTCGCCGACATCTGGCGCAACGTGCGCCGCTTCGGCGCGGTCGCCCGCGCGATCCGGGTGCGGCGGTCCGACAGCCCGTCCTTCCGCGCGCGCAACCACATTCCCGAGCTTGACTGGGTGGCCGAGGAGTTCGACCGGCTGGTGCGGGTGCTGAACGAGTCCGCCGATTCCATCCGCCAGGCCGCCGAGGAGAACGCCCACGCGCTGAAGGCGCCGCTGGCGGTGATCTCGCAATCGATCGAGCCGCTGAAGACCGCCGTGCCCGGCGACAACGAGCGGGCGCGGCGCGCGGTCATGCTGATCGAGCACTCGGTCGCCCGGCTCGACGCGACGGTCTCAGCAACCCGGCGCATGGAACAGGCGACCGCCGAGCTCATCGACCCGCCGCGCGAGGCGGTCGATCTCTCGGCGCTGCTGATCGGCATGCTGCGCGCGCTGCGCGAGACCATGGAGGCCCACCACCTGCACCTGGAGGCCACCATCGAGGACGGCCTGCCGGTGCGCGGCAGCGAGGAACTGTTCGAGACCGTGATCGACAACCTGTTCGAGAACGCGATCAGCTTCGCGCCCGCGAACTCGAAGATCGCGGTATCATTGTCTGACGCGGGCGGCATGGCGCAGCTCGTCGTCGCCGACCAGGGCCCCGGCGTGCCGGAGAGCGAGCTGGAACGCATCTTCGAGCGCTACTACTCGCGCCGCGACGAGGACCAGGCCCGCGACGGCGCCAACTTCGGCATCGGCCTGTGGATCGTGCGCCGCAACATCGAGGCGATCGGCGGCAGCGTCACGGCGCAGAACCGCGAGCACGGCGGGCTGGAGGTCACGGTCCGCGTGCCCATCGCCGAGGACCCGCACACCCCGGACTGAGCCTGTTTGTTCTTTTTTTGTTCTCTTCGGAATTCCGGCCCGCTATAGTCCCGTCCGGTCACTTTCGGGCGCGCAACCATGGTCGCACATGTCAGCACGGTCGCCTTCCAGGGCGTGGATGTCGTCGACGTCGACGTGCAGGTGCAGATGGGCGCCGGTCTGCCCGCCTTCACCATCGTCGGCCTGCCGGACAAGGCCGTGGGCGAATCGAAGGAGCGCGTGCGCGCGGCGCTGAACGCGCTCGGCCTGGCGCTGCCGCCCAAGCGCATCACCGTGAACCTCGCGCCCGCCGACCTCGCCAAGGAGGGCAGCCATTTCGACCTGCCGATCGCGCTCGGCCTCCTGTCGGCGATGGACGTGCTGCCCGACGACACCCTCGCGCGCTACACCGCGCTGGGCGAACTCTCCCTCGACGGCGCGCTGGCCCCTGTCGCGGGCGTGCTGCCCGCCGCGATCGACGCCTCGGCGCGCGACCGGGGGCTGATCTGCCCCGCCGCGCAGGGCGGCGAGGCCGCCTGGGCGGGCGAGCTCGACATCCTCGCCGCGCCGGACGTGCTGGCGCTGGTCAACCATTTCAAGGGCACCCAGATGCTGTCGCAGCCGGTCGCCCGCGCGCGGCACGAGCGCGCCCCGGCCGCGCCCGACCTGCGCGACATCAAGGGGCAGGAGACCGCCAAGCGCGCGCTCGAGATCGCGGCGGCGGGCGGGCACAACCTGCTGATGTCCGGCCCCCCGGGCGCGGGCAAGTCGATGCTCGCCGCGCGCCTGCCCGGCATCCTGCCGCCGCTGTCGGCGGCCGAGGCGCTCGAGGTCTCGATGATCCACTCGCTGTCGAACACCCTGCCCGAGGGCGGGCTAATGACGGCGCGGCCGTTCCGCGACCCGCATCATTCGGCCTCGCTGGCGGCACTGGTCGGGGGCGGCACCCGCGCGAGGCCCGGCGAGGTCTCGCTCGCCCACCGGGGCGTGCTGTTCCTCGACGAGCTGCCGGAGTTCTCGCGCCAGGCGCTCGAATCCCTGCGCCAGCCCATCGAGAGCGGGCGCGCGGTAGTATCGCGTGCAAACCACCATGTCGCCTACCCGGCGCGGTTCCAGCTGGTTGCCGCGATGAACCCGTGCCGCTGCGGGCATCTGGACGACCCGGCGCTCGCCTGCTCGCGCGCGCCCAGATGCGCGACCGACTACCAGGCGCGCCTGTCCGGCCCGCTGCTCGACCGGATCGACCTGCACGTGGACGTGCCGGCGGTCTCCGCGGCGGATCTGGCCCTACCGGTACCTGCCGAAGGTAGTGCGGAGGTCGCGGCCCGGGTTTCCGCGGTCCGCGAGCTCCAGCGCCGCCGCTATGCCGGCCCGGTCGAGGGCCAGGCCATACTCACCAACGCCGAGGCGGACGGGGAAATGCTCGATTCCGTCGCCGCGCCCGACGCCGACGGCAAGGCGCTGCTGACCGAGGCGGCGGAGAAGCTGAAGCTGTCCGCGCGCGGCTGGCACCGGGTCCTGCGCGTCGCGCGGACCATCGCGGATCTCGATGCGGGCGACGCCGACGCCCCGGTCCGGCGCGTGCATGTCGCCGAGGCGCTGAGCTACCGCCGGGTCGCGCCGGGCCACTGACGGAACCGGGCCGGCCTTAACTGGCGACCCGCTCGTCCCAGGTGTTGGTCGGCAGTTCGAGGTCGAACTTCTCGTCGGAGGCGGGATCGACCTCGTAGCGCCCCGGGTTGAGCAGCGAATAGGGATCGACCATGCGCTTGAAGGCGTCGTCGGAGGCGTCGAGGCCCTTCTTGCCGACGCCGCGCACGTTCGAGGTGTGGGAGTTCGACACCCGCGCGCCCGCCTCCTGCATGCCGCGCACCATCTCGGCCATCTGCTCCTGGCTTTCGAACGCGAACATCGGCGAGCCGGCCCCGGCAATTCCTTCCGGCGTGCGCAGGAGCTCCAGCCGCATGGGCCCGAAGGACCCGACGCGCGCGCGGACCTTCTCGACCAGCGCCGGCAGGTCCGGGCCGGGCAGGAAGCCTTCGATCAGCGAGCGGCGCGGGTCGGTCTTGCGCACATGCAGAAGCGCGTGCCCGAAGACGAACTCGGTGAGCGGGCGCCCGTAGGGGCCCTCCCCCACCTTCGAACGACAGACGATCACGCCGCCACGCGCTTCGGCGGCGGCCGCGAACTCCGCCCAGCTCTGGGGCGCGATCATGGTCGAGACGATGGAGTGGCCGTCCGGCACCAGGTCGGCGAAGGCCGCGATGCGCGACGGCGTCGGCCATTCCTGCACCGACATCACCTTCTTCACGATGCCCGGCGCGTTGGCCATGTCGAACGCGAAGCGCAGCACGTCCATGTAGTCCGGAAAGGCGACGATCGTCTCCCACCAATCCCAGGCGGGCGCGGTCGGCATCTCGATCTCGGTGACGATCCCTGTCGCGCCGTAGGTGTGGTAGACGCGAAACGCCTCGGGGCCCTCGAGCTCGAGCACCCGCGGCTCGTCCTCCATGGTCACGATCTGGGCCGTCAGGATGTTGCCCGGCTCCTGGAGCTGTCCGTAGGCGACGGAACCCGGGCCGCCCGAGCCGCCGGCCACGAAGCCGCCGATGGTCGCCTCCTTCTTTGTCGTCGGGTGCATGCGGAGTTCCCAGCCGGTCTCGCGGGCCGCGGCCTCCATGTCCTCGATCACGGTTCCGGCACGCGCGCGCACCCGGCCCGGCTCGAGCGAGACCAGTCCGGTGTAGCCCGTCATGTCGAGCATGATGCCGCCACGCAGCGGCACACTCTGGCCGTAGTTGGCCGTGCCCCCGCCGCGCGGCGTGATCGGGATCCGGTGACGGACGGCGGCGCGCGCGACGGCAAGCACATCGTCGAGCGTGTGTGGCGTCACCACGACGTCGGCGGTCTTGCCTTTGAGCATCTGCCGCAGCAGCGGGCTCACCCCGTAGCGGTCGCGGCTCTTGCTGCGGATGATGCGCGGGTCGTCGGATACCTCGACATCGCCGATGTCGCGCATGAAGTCCGCGACGGGGTAGGTGGGGTTTGTCATCTCCGGCTCCAGGTGATGCCGGAAACTCTGCAAAGCCCGTACCAGCCTGAACGGCGCGGAATTCCTTGTGCCGGAGTGAGCCTTGCGGGTTCAGGTGCCCCAATTTTGTGCAGGCCGCCCAAGCAGGCGACGGATCAGAGGATCTCGTCCTCGTCGAAAATCGGATCGTTGCCGACATCCTGCTCGACCACGTCGATGGCTTCCCCGGCGGCTTTCGGGGCAGGCAGTATCGCGACATGGAACAGCGCGTCGCCCTGGTTGACGACCGGAAGGTTGGTCCGGCCGATCACCAGCCCGCCCGTTGCTGCGGCCACCTCGGTTTCTTCCTCGCCGAAGGGATCGGAGATGATGCCGAGGACCTCACCCTTTTTCACCGTATCGCCGGACTTGCGCAGCGCGCGCAGAATGCCGCCGGCGGGCGCGCGCATCCATGAGCTCTTCCGGGCCACGGGAGATTCGATCGCCGCGGCCTTGATGCTGCGCGACGCGGTCATGCCCGAATACTGGAGGACCCGCAGGACACCCTTCACGCCGACGCGGATCGAGAACTCGTCGAACCGCAGGCCCTCGCCGGCCTCGTAGACAAGCACGGGCACCTCGCGCTTGTGCGCCGCGCTGCGCAACGACCCGTCGCGCAGCGGCGACTTGATGATGACGGGCGCACCGAACACCTTCGCCAGATCCATGGAACGCGCGTCGTCGGGGTTGACCCGGATTTGCGGCAGGTTCTCCCGGTTGACTGCGGCTGAGTGCAGGTCGATCCCGAAGTCACATCGGGCAACCACATCGTTCAGGAACCTGTGCGCGAGCTGGCTCGCCAGCGAGCCAGTTTCGCTGCCGGGAAACGACCGGTTGAGATCACGCCGGTCCGGCAGGTAGCGGCTGTGGGAGATGAAACCGAAGGTGTTCACGATCGGCACCAGAAGCAACGTTCCCGAAAGCCGGCGCAATGCGGCAACGCGCGCGAGCCTGCGGATGATCTCGACCCCGATGATCTCGTCGCCGTGCACGGCCGCGCTCACGAAGCCGACGGGCCCCTCGCGCCGCCCGTGGATCACCTGTACGGGGAGGGTCATCGGCGTATGGTCGGACAGGACGCTCAGCGGGATGCCGACGGTCGCGCGCGTGCCCGCCGGGACCACCGTGCCTGCGATCTCGAACGGCGGACGCTTGGCTTTGGTGTTTCTGGTCAATCCGAACTCGCCTTCCGCTTCTTTCGCACCGAACGGGTCTGGGTCCGGCCCGGCTTGGCGTTCTTCTCGATGAACTCGATGATCTTGCCGGCGACGTCGATCCCTGTCGCCGTCTCGACGCCCTCCAGCCCGGGCGACGAGTTCACCTCCATCACCACCGGTCCTTCGTTCGAGCGCAGCAGGTCCACGCCGCACACATTGAGCCCCACCGCCTTTGCCGCCCGGACTGCGGTCGCACGTTCCTTCGGCGTGATCTTCACCGCCTCGGCCGACCCGCCCCTGTGCAGGTTCGAGCGGAAATCGCCCTCCTTGCCGCGCCGGATCATCGCGGCGACAACCCGGTTGCCGATGACGAGACAGCGGATGTCCTCGCCGTTCGCCTCCTTGACGAACTGCTGCACGAGGATGTTCGTCTTCACGCCGCCGAATGCCTGGATGATACTTTCCGCGGCCTTCGGCGTTTCGCCGAGCACGACACCGATACCCTGCGTCCCCTCGAGGAGCTTGATGACGACCGGCGCGCCGCCGGCGATCTCCAGCAGCTCGGCAGCATCCGACGTCCGGTGCGCGAACACGGTCGTCGGCAGGCCGATGCCTTCGCGGGAAAGAAGTTGCATCGAGCGCAGCTTGTCGCGCGAGCGCGAGATGCCCACCGACTCGTTCACCGGGTAGATGCCCATCATCTCGAACTGGCGCAGGACCGCCGTCCCGAAGAATGTCACCGAAGCGCCGATGCGCGGGATGACGGCATCGTAGCCCTTGAGGGACTCGCCCTTGTAGTGCACCTCGGGATCGTTGGAGGCAATGTCGATGAAGCAGCGCAGGTGGTCGATCACATCGATCTCATGATCGCGTTCCTCGGCAGCCTCCACGAGACGCCTGTGGGAATAGAGGTCCGGGTTGCGGCAAAGCAGGGCCAGTTTCATGTTTTCTTCCTCTTCTTGGAGGTGGTCGTAACATCGGCGAAGCTGCGCCCGATGAGAAAGGAGCGGTCGGGGTTGACCAGGAAGCGGCCCCGCACGGCCTCGCGGCCGAGCAGCATGCGGAAACCGAGATCGTCACGGTTGGCCAGAGAGAGCTCGATCGGCCAGGCCGTTTCGCCGAGACAGGCCTCGGTCTCGATCACGTAGCGGCGCTCTTCCTCCCCGTTCGAACTGCGGATCTTGCGCTCGTCCAGAACGGGCAGCGCACATTCGATTTCCGGCGTGCGGTGACGCTGGCGCGGGCGCAACACGAACGACACCCAGGGAACGCCGCGATCCGTGAAGGGCCTGATCTTAAAGGCGTGGATTGCCGAGGTGCGCGCGCCGGTATCGATCTTGACCTTGATCGCGTCGATCCCGAAATCGGGCAGCGACAACCATTCCCGCCAACCGACAACCGGTACGTCCCGCTTCCGCCGCTTTCGCGGAGACGAGGGCCTGGACGTTTTCGCTTTGGGCATGCGCAGCCAGCAACCGGGAGTGCGGCCATCGGCGGGACGCCTCAAGCCGTGGGATCGAGGCCCCATTGTATATCGGAACGGGGAACGGCCGCCTATAGTTCGGGGCTATGGGTCTTCAACAGCACCAGGACGCCTTGACCTTTTCCACCCCGGCGCGCGGCCTTTTCGAGATCACCGGGCCGGTGTCCGACTGGGCGGCCTCGAAGGGTATCGAGACCGGCCTTCTCACGCTCTTCATCCGGCACACCTCGGCCTCGCTCGTAATACAGGAGAACGCCGACCCCCAGGTGCAGCGCGACCTGGAAGCCTACATGGACCGGCTCGTGCCGGACGGCGATGCACTGTACCGCCACACCGCCGAAGGGCCCGACGACATGGCCGCACACGTGAAGGGAGCCCTGACCCAGACCCACCTGCAGATCCCGGTCGCAAATAGTGGGCTCGTTCTGGGCACATGGCAGGGGATATTTCTCTTCGAACACCGGACCCGACCGCGGCCGCGCGAGGTGATGATGGTCCTGGTCGGCGACTGAGCCGGCTCACGACATAAATCCGACATGGCCCGGACCGTAGGATTGGCCACAAACTTCGGAGTGGAACACATGCCCGATCCCGACAGCCTCTATGCCGCAAAACGGGTAACTGCTGAAGACGCCGCAGCCAGCATTGCGAACGACTCCAACCTCATCCTGGGCATGGCGGTCGCGATGCCGCCCGCCTTCATGGCGGCGCTGGCCGAGCGCGCGCTTCAGCGCGACGGGCTGACGGATCTCGACATCTACTACATGCACGCCAGCGACGCGGCGGCGGAAACGATCCTTCGCCCCGAGCTGATGGGCGTCCTGCATCCGCACCCGCTGTTCATGAGCCGCCATGATCGGGAACTGGATGCGGCCGGACGTGCGCAGGGCAAGACATGGGTGCATTTCGTGCCGTGCATGTTTCACCAGGCTGGCCGGCTGCTGACCGAAGGCATTTCACCCGACTGTTTCGTCACGACAGTCTCGCCGATGGACCGGTCCGGACATTTCAGCCTCGGCACCAATGCCGACTATGGCGCGACGCTGGCTCGTTCCGCCTCGCGCATGATCGTCGAGGTAAACCCCAACATGCCGCGCACGTTCGGCGAGAGCCTCCTGCACGTGCGCAATGTCGACATGATCGTCGAGCACGAAGCACCGCTGATGGAGTTCGGCCCGGCCAAGCCCAACACCGCCGACGTGGAAATCGCGGCCCGGGTGGCTGCGGAAATTCCCGATCGTGCGACAATCCAGATGGGCGTCGGCGGTGTTCCGGAGGCCGTCATGTCGCAACTTCGCGACCACAGTGATCTCGGTCTGCACAGCGAGCTGCTCTCGCCGCCGATGACCGATCTCGTGCGCGCAGGCGTGATCACCGGCGCGGCGAAGACACTCATGCCCCACAAGCATGTCTTTACGCTCTCGCTGGGAAACCGTGAGATGTACGATTTCATCGATGACAACCCGTCCTTCGTCGGCTACCCGGCCGCCTGGGTGAACAACCCTGCAGTCATCCGCAAGAACCGGGATCTCGTGTCGGTCAACGGCGCGATCCAGATCGACCTGACGGGGCAGATCAACTCGGAATCCGTCGGCGGGCACCAGTTCAGCGGAACCGGCGGCCAGCTGGATTTCGTGCGTGGCGCCTACAATGCGCCGGGCGGAAAATCCCTCATCGCGCTCCGCTCCACCGCAAAGGACGGGACCATCAGCCGGGTCGTGCCGCAACTCAACAACGCCGCCGTCACCGACCCGCGCATGGACACACATATCGTGGTGACGGAATTCGGTTCGGTCGATCTGAAAGGAATGTCGCTCGACGCCCGCGCGAAAGCACTCATCGGCCTCGCCCACCCCGACTTCCGTGACGAACTTGCCGCCGCGGAGCGAAGAATGGGGATCGCCTAGGGAAGCAGGCCTGCCGCGGCTGCATCGACGATCAGCCTGCAATTCGGGTGATCGCGAAGCACCGCGGCCGGGCAGCGGTCGACGTCCACACCGCCAAGCAGGCCACGTACGGCGCCGGCCTTCGCGCTGCCCGTCGCGGCGACCACAACCTCGCGCGCGGACACGATTGTCTGCAGGCCGATGGTGATGGCCCTGCGCGGCACCGGTTTTGCGCCCCCGAAATGGCGCGCATTGGCGCGGCGCGTTTGTTCCGCGAGCTCGACGACACGTGTGTCCGAT
>JAEPNS010000074.1:0-7301 GCA_017643325.1 Alphaproteobacteria bacterium
GCCGATCCGCAATTTCGACGAACGCAGCCGTATCATCATTATTCTCCCGACATCGATTTCCGGTTTTCGATTACACCATGCCGGGCAAGCGGCGAATGTGATCGTGATCACATTCCGGCGATCCTGCACGCCCAATTGTGACGGAAATGAGGCCGGACGTCGTTACGTTGTCAGACGTCGAGTTCGTCCACGAACTTTGCGTTGTCCTGGATGAAGCGGAACCGGCGCTCCGCCTTGCGGCCCATAAGCTGCTCGACCAGCTGTGCGGTGGCCTTCGCTTCCTTCGCAAGCGTCTTGTCCGCGTCGGTCGCGCTGGGCAGTGCGACCTGGATCAGCTGGCGCTTGTCCGGGTCCATCGTGGTGTCGCGCAACTGCGCCGGCGGCATCTCGCCGAGGCCCTTGAAGCGGCTGATCTCGACCTTTCCGTTCCCCGTGAAATGCTCTTCCATGAGCCGTTCGCGGTCGGCATCATCGATGGCGTAGACGACATCTCCGCCGCGCGCGAGGCGATAGAGTGGTGGTACGGCGAGGAACAGCCGGCCCTTTGTCACGAGCTCCGGCATCTCGCGGTAGAAGAAGGTCATCAGCAGCGAGGCGATGTGTGCGCCGTCGACATCGGCGTCGGTCATAATCACGACGCGCTCGTAACGCAGCTTGTCGAGATCGAACGTCTTGCCGCTGCCGCAGCCGAGCGCCTGGATGAGATCGCTCAGTTCCTGGTTGCCGCGCAGCTTGTCCGCGGAGGCGCTGGCCACGTTCAGGATCTTTCCGCGCAGCGGCAGGATTGCCTGGGTCTCGCGGTTGCGCGCCTGCTTGGCGGAGCCTCCCGCACTGTCGCCCTCGACGAGGAATATCTCGGTCCCGTCGGCGCTGGACCGAGAGCAATCCGCCAGCTTTCCGGGCAGGCGCGACTTGCGTCCCGCAGTCTTGCGCTTGAGGGCCCGGTCCTCGCGCCGGCGCTTGCGCTCTTCGGCGCGTTCGATCGCCCACTCCAGAAGCGAGTCTGCGCTTTGCCGGTCTGTGGAGAGGTGGTGGTCGAAATGATCCTTGATCTGCGCCTCGACGACCCGCGCAGCCTCGGGCATCGAAAGCTTTTCCTTGGTCTGTCCCTGGAACTGCGGTTCTGGGATGAACAGGGAAAGGACGATTGCCGCGCCGTCCGAAATGTCCTCGGCGGTCAGCTGGCTCGCCTTGCGGTTGTTCGTAAGCTCGCCATAGGCCTTGAGCCCGCGTGTCAGCGCACCCCGGATTCCTGCCACATGGCTGCCGCCTTCAGGCGTCGGCACCGTGTTGCAGTAGGACGCCACCATGCCTTCGCCATCGGCCGGCCAGGACACCGCCCATTCGACCTTCCCGCCGGTGCCGTTCAGGTCGGCCTTGCCCGAGAAGATGTCGGCGCCGACCAACGGTCTTTCCCCGAGTATGTCGCGCAGATAGTCGAGGATGCCGTCTGCGAACTGGAAGGTTTCCTTCTCCGGAATATCCTCGGCCTTCGCGACGGCCGGATCGCATGACCAGCGGATCTCGACCCCCTTGAAGAGGTACGCCTTCGCCTTCGCCATCTCGTGCAGCCGCTTGCCGCGAAAGGCGGCGTTCGCACCGAAGATGTCAGGGTCGGGTGTAAACGAGACTGTGGTACCGCGCCGGTTGGGAACCGATTTGACCTTCTTGAGCTTGCCCTTCGGTTTGCCCTGTTCGTAGTCCTGCGCCCAGAGCTGCTTGTCGCGGGCAACCTCTATCCGCAGATGCGCGGCGAGGGCGTTGACGACGCTCAGCCCGACGCCGTGCAGTCCGCCGGACGTCTGGTAGACCTTGCCGTCGAATTTGCCGCCTGAGTGCAGGGTCGTGAGGATGACCTCCAGCGCGGACTTGTTCTTGTATTTCGGGTGCGCGTCGATCGGGATGCCGCGGCCGTTGTCGGCAATGGTGAGCGTCCCGTCCTCGGACAGCGACATCTCGATCCGGTCGGCGTGGCCTGCGACCGCCTCGTCCATGGCGTTGTCGAGGATTTCGGCTGCGAGATGGTGCAGCGCGCGATCGTCGGTGCCGCCGATATACATGCCCGGCCGCCGCCGGACCGGCTCCAGCCCTTCCAGGACCTCGATGTCCTGTGCCGTGTAGTCGCCAGATGCGGCGGCGCTATCGTCGAATAGTTCCGGTTCTGCGGTTTTGCGTTTGGCGCGCGCCACCTTGGCCTCACATAAAATCAAATGACCGACGATCCCGCACGCGGCGGAAACCCGTAGCCTTATACAATCTATATGTGATGATTCTCGGGCGAGTCGGAAAGGCGCAACGCAGCCGCGACCGGGAACCCGACGTCGCACAGGACGTTACCGCTGCTGTTGCAGCAGCGGCTTTCACTATAAGGGCATCGAGCATGCGTATTTACGGGAAACAAGTGGCGGCTGCGGGCGCCTTTCTGGTTCTTGCGGCATGTACGGGACGTCCCGACGGCATTGCGCCGGTCACCGGCTTCGAGATCGACCGCTACGAGGGCACCTGGTACGAGATCATGCGGCTCGACCATAGCTTTGAGCGCGGCCTGAGTAACGTCACCGCGACCTATTCGCTGAACAACGACGGCACGGTCGGCGTCGTGAACCGTGGGTTCGATGTCGCGGATTGCGAGTGGGACGAAGCGACGGGGACAGCCGAATTCCAGGGCTCGCCGGACGTCGCCAGTCTGTCCGTAACGTTTCAATGGCCGTTTGCGGGCGGCTATCACGTGTTTGAACTCGACAAGCAGGATTACAGCTACGCGCTGGTCTCGGGACCGGACCGTGATTTTCTGTGGATGCTGGCGCGTACGCCGCAGCTGGCCGATGCCACACGCGACCGGCTTGTCGACGTTGCGCGCGACAATGGGTTTCCCGTGGACGAACTGATTCTCGTCTCCCACGATGAGCCCGACTGCAAATCCTGATCGTACAGACTTGCGGAACACTGGCCGCTGCCCGCCACGATGTGGGATTATCCCGCCGCATAAAACGCGGGAGAGAACATGTCCGGTCAATCCGAGCCCAGGGGCGAACTGTGTATCCAGACGGCCGCGATGCCGGCGGATACCAACCCGAACGGCGACATTTTCGGGGGCTGGCTGCTGTCGCAGATGGACATCGCCGGCGGCATCGCTGCGCGGAACAGTTCCGGCGGCAGGGTTGTCACGGTCGCGGTGGAGTCCATGGTGTTCAACAAACCGGTGCAGGTCGGAGATGTCGTGTGCTGCTACGCCGACCTGGAGCGAACCGGAAACACGTCGATGGCGTTCCGGATCGAGGCATGGACGATCCGGCGCGACAGTTTCGTGCGCGAAAAAGTGACTGAAGGCGTGTTCACCTATGTGGCAATAGGTGCGGATGGGCGGCCGCGCCCGATCCCGAAGGAGACGATGCAGGCATGAGACGTTTCGCGGCAGTCGTGGTCGGCGCAGTGTTGTTCGTCAACCTGGCGCAGGCCGGTGAGTCCGCGGTCACAGCCGTGCAGGTGCGTGCGGAAGGAGGCGGCAAGTATTCCTTCTCGGTGACGCTGCGCCACGATGATGAAGGCTGGGACCATTACGCAGACCGCTGGGAAGTCCTGACCATGGATGGCGAGGTTATCGCCACGCGAACGCTCTTCCATCCCCACGTCAACGAGCAGCCGTTTACACGCTCGCTCGGCGGGGTCGAGGTGCCGGTCGGTACGACCCGGGTGCGGATTCGCAGCCATGACAGCGTCCACGCCTATGGCGGTCCCGAGCTCGTTGTCGAGTTGGAAACGGGGGCGACGAAGCCCTGGACAGGAGACAATTCGTGAGCGGAACCGCAGGCCCGGCGCCGGGATACAAGGACAAACCGGATCATTTCGTCGAGTTCGAACCGAGCCCGAAGCGTATCCGGATCAAGTTCGCCGGAGAAACCGTCGCCGACAGCACGAATGCGCTTATCCTGCACGAGCGCAACCACGTGCCGGTCTACTACCTTCCGCGCGACGATGTCGCGATGGAGCTGCTCTCGCGCACCGACCATTCCACGCATTGCCCGTTCAAGGGCGACGCCGCCTACTTCTCCGTCGATGCCGGGGGGCGGACGGCCGAAAACGCGGTCTGGACCTACGAGGAGCCCTTCGACGAGTGTGCGGGGATCAAGGACTACCTCGCGTTTTACTGGAACAAGATGGATCACTGGTTCGAGGAAGACGAGGAGGTCTTTGTCCATGCCAGAAGTCCGCGGGTACGGATCGACATTCTCGACAGCTCGCGGCCCGTGCGCGTCGTGCTTCGCGGGGAAACAGTGGCGGAGACCACGCGGGCGCGCTTCCTGTTCGAGACGGGCCTGCCGACGCGCTACTACATCCCTCGCGAGGATGTGTCCGCCGATCTGCTCGAGTCCGGCACCCACACCCAGTGCCCCTACAAGGGCACTGCGAGCTATCACCATGTAAAGGTGGACGACGAGACCTTCGAGGACATCGTCTGGTACTACACGGATCCCGTGCACGAGAGCGCGGCGATCAAGGACTACCTGTGCTTTTACAACGAGAAGGTCGACACGATCCTCATCGACGGCGAGGCCGAGGTGAAACCGAGGACGAAATGGTCCTGAGCCGGCCACCCGACAAAAAAAAGCCCCGCCGATCTGGCGGGGCTTTTTACTCTTGGTCTGGATGTGCTTACGCCGAGAAGTACATCTGGAACTCGATCGGGTGCGGCGCTTCCAGGAAGGCCGTGACCTCTTCTCGCTTCAGCTCGATGTAGCCGTCGATCTGGTCGTCGGTAAAAACGTCGCCCTTCTTGAGGAAGTCGCGGTCCGCGTCCAGCGCATCGAGTGCCTCGCCCAGCGAGGATGAGACGGTCGGCACGCCTTCCAGTTCTTCCGCCGGGAGGTCATAGAGATCCTTGTCCATCGGGTCGCCCGGGTGGATCTTGTTCTCGATTCCGTCGAGGCCGGCCATCAGCATCGCCGAGAAGGCGAGATACGGATTGGCCATCGCGTCCGGGAAGCGGACCTCCACGCGCTTGGCCTTCGGGCTCGCCGTGTACGGAATGCGGCACGACGCTGAACGGTTGCGCGAGGAGTAGGCGAGAAGCACCGGTGCCTCGAAGCCCGGGACCAGGCGCTTGTAGCTGTTGGTCGTCGGGTTGGAGAAGGCGTTGATCGCTTTCGCGTGCTTGATGATACCGCCGATGTAGTACAGGCAGCTGTCGGACAGGTCTGCATAGCCGGAGCCGGCGAACAGCGGACTGTCATCCTTCCAGAGCGACTGGTGGGTGTGCATGCCCGAGCCGTTGTCGCCGAGGATCGGCTTCGGCATGAAGGTCGCGGTCTTCCCGTACTGTGCGGCAACCATCTGCACCACATACTTGTAGATCTGCATCTGGTCGGCGGTACGCAGCAGGGTGTCGAACTTCTGACCAAGCTCCATCTGGCTCGGTGCAACCTCGTGATGGTGCTTCTCCATCGCGATGCCCATCTCAAGCGCCGTCGTCACCATCTCGGCACGCAGGTCGGTCATGGAATCGACCGGCGGGACGGGGAAGTAGCCGCCCTTGATGCCTGGGCGGTGGCCGAAGTTGCCTTCAGGGAAATCGTTGCCCGAGTTGTAGGGGCCCTCGACGCTGTCAACCTCGAAGAAGCTCCGGTTCATCGAGACTTCGTGGCGCACGTCGTCAAACACGAAGAATTCGGCTTCAGGACCGAAGTAGGCCGTGTCGGCGATGCCGCTGGCTTCCATATGTGCCAGCGCGAGGCGGGCGGTCGAGCGCGGGTCGCGCGAATAGGGCTCGCCCGTGGACGGTTCGAGCACGTCGCAGAACAGGATCAGCTGCGGCTGTGCGGTGAACGGGTCCATGACCGCCGTTGAGAGGTCAGGCATCAGCGTCATGTCGGATTCGTTGATCGCCTTCCAGCCGGCGATCGACGAGCCGTCGAACATGATGCCTTCTTCGAGCAGGTCCTCATTCACGGTTGAGACGTGCTGCGCGGTGTGCTGCCACTTGCCGCGCGGATCCGTAAATCGGAAGTCCACGAACTCGACGTCGTTTTCCTTGATCATGTCCAGGACGGTTTTGATGTCCGACATATTAAGCTCCCCTGTCTTAGGAAAAGTATGTGCTTGGGTTGTTTTTGAAGCCTTCAGACGGCTTCCGGACCGCGTTCTCCGGTCCGAATTCGGATCGCCTCGTCGATCGTCGAGACGAAGATTTTGCCATCGCCGATACGGCCCGTTCGTGCCGCTTCCTGGATGGCCTCGATCGCCCGTTCGACCTGATTGTCCTCGAGGACGATCTCGATCTTTACCTTGGGCAGGAAGTCGACGACGTATTCGGCGCCGCGGTAGAGTTCGGTGTGGCCTTTCTGCCGACCGAAGCCCTTGGCTTCGACGACCGTAATGCCCTTCAGGCCGACCTCATGCAACGCTTCCTTCACCTCGTCGAGCTTGAACGGTTTGATGATGGCTTCGATCTTCTTCATTCGTTTCCTTTTGCCTCCACCGCATTGCTCAACGGGCGACCACGATAGCCGCGGCCGCCTGCGGGTAGGACATAGCATGCGCCATGCCAAGTCGAGTAGATTCTAAGCGTCTGTTATAAAACGAGAAAATCCCTTGTCTGGTCAAAAAGCGTGCAGCGATCAGTACAAATACACGGCAGTATGCACAATAATTAATCATTTATCCGTAGATCTCTTGCACGCGCTCGAGTGCGGCGCGGATGTTTTCGACCGAATTTGCGTACGAAAAGCGCACGAATCCCTCGCCAAGATGTCCGAAGCTCGTGCCCGCAACTGTTGCGACATAGGCTTCGGACAACAAGCGGTCCTGGACCTCCCGTGCGGTCTGGCCGGTCCCGGTGATGTTTGGGAAGGCATAGAATGCGCCCATCGGCGTGCGGCAACTGAAGCCGTCAATCGCGTTCAATCCGTCTACGATCACCTTCCGGCGTTCATCGAACGCACGAACCATATCGTGCACTGAATCCTGGGGACCTTCGAGAGCGGCAATCCCGGCAAACTGGGTGGCTGCGTTTACGCATGAATGGCAATTGATCGCCAGCCGGATCGCTGCGTCGACCAGAGAGGCGGGCCAAAGAGCATAGCCGAGCCGCCATCCGGTCATCGCATAGGTTTTCGACCAGCCGTCGAGCAGGATCAGCCGGTCGCGCAGATGTTCATAGGACAACAGGCTCACATGCTCATGGCCGTCGTAGGTCATCTGGCCGTAGATCTCGTCAGACAGGATGGCCACATGGGGGTGTGCCTCGAGCCCCGCAGCCAGCTTGTCCATCTCCTCGCGTGGTACAGCGCCGCCGGTCGGATTGG
>JAEPNS010000074.1:7325-11348 GCA_017643325.1 Alphaproteobacteria bacterium
AGGATCATCAGTCGGGTTGAAGGCGTGATCAGTGAAAGGACCTCATCTGCGTCGAAGGAGAAGTCCTTCTCCTCGAGCAGCGGAATGGGGACGGCCTTTGCGCCCGAATAGTTGATCGCGGACTCGTAGATCGGGAAGCCCGGGTTCGGGTACATGATTTCGGCACCGGCCTCGCCGAACATCATGATCGCGAAGAACATGGTGACCTTGCCGCCCGGTACGCAGACGATGTTGTCCGGATCGACGTCGACATTTCGCAGCCGCGCGATATCCGCTGCGACGGCTTCGCGCAGTGCGGGGATTCCGGGTGCGGGTGTGTAGCCGTGGTGTCCGTCGTGGAGCGCCTTTACGGCCGCCTCGACAATGTGTCCGGGGGTTTTGAAATCGGGCTGCCCGATCCCCAGATTGATCACGTCGTGGCCCTTTGCCTTAAGGGCCTCGGCGCGGGCCAGGACCTCGAAGGCGGACTCGGTGCCCAGGCGCGCGAGGTTGGCGGCTGTCTTGAGCTTGGCTTCTGGCATGGTGTCCCTCGGATACGGGGCTTGAAGGCGGCGCGCACTATAGGCTTTAGCGGATTTACAGGGCAAAGCCTTTGACGTATCTGCGTGGGTCCGCCGCAATCCTGCGTGAACTTCATCGAGGAACGGATGTCATCGGGACACACCCGCCAGGCGAGCCGGAGGCAAGCCGAACTTGATGACTGGCTCAGCCGCGCGGCGGCGGAGGAGGTCGTCGACCTTGCGTCCTTGCGCGGCACCATGCGGGCGCCGACAAATCTGCTGCAGCAACTCGCTGAAGCGGTGCTCGACAGTTCCGTATCGATTCTGCCCGACGGAGGGCTTCCCGAGCTGCGGCGGGCCTGGACCGATTTCGAGGCCGAACAGGGACGCAGGCAACGGGACGCCGAGCATGGCATCACCATTGTCGCCGACCCGCTCGCAGCCAGCGTGGCGGCGGTGCTCGGCCTTGTCTCTCCGGGTCGTCATGTGGCGGTTATCGAACCGGCACCGCCCCAGGTCGTCGATGCGGTGCGGCGTGTCGGCGGCATGGCACGGACCGTGTCCATGCGGCCGACGGAAAGGGACGTCGTTTATGCGGAATTTGCGCAGCGCGGGGGGCCCCAGACCGACCACGTGATCGTTTCCGATCCGAATCCGTATTCAGGCCAGTATCTCTCCCATGAAGCGCGCGCCGCGGTTGTTGCTGCGGTCCGGCACCATGATTGCCATGTGCTCCTCGATCGCAGCGCGCGCGCAAGTGTCATCGACGAGGTGGACGAGGATGCCGAGACGTTCGTAACTGAGTTGGGAGACGCGTGCATTTGCGTTGATGTGGCGCCGGCGTCTGTTCTTGCGGGTGCGGCATCGGCTGCCGCAGTGATGGGGGCTTCTGATCTGGTAGCGCCAATTTGTTCCGTGGTCTCGACCTTTGGATTGGGAGCGGGGGCAGTCGCGCAAACGGTTTTGGCGCGAAGGTTTGCGGACGGCACGGCCATCGACGATGCCGCAATCCTGCAGGGCCTGGTGTCGTCGGGACGCGCGCTGCTGCGCTACGGCCACGCCGAGATCGGGGTCCCGGGGCTGGGCGGGCCGGGCGGCTGGTATGTGCCGGTACGGGCCCACGCCCTCTATGCCGGCGCGGAGGACATCGGCGTCCTGCTCGCATCGAAGGCGCATGTGGGCGTGTTACCGCTCGCGCCGTTCTACACGGAGGGATCGTCAGACCCATACATCCTGATGTCCTACGTGCGGGATGCCGGGTTGCTCGAGGACGCGCTCGAACGCCTGTCTGCGTTCTACGAGGCCGAAGCCGGCGGCGCGGAGATGCTTGCCCTTCCGTCGCCCGGTGATTGGGACATCGACGATGTTGACGATGTCGATGACGAAGCAGAAGAGGTTGAAAGCGACGGCTACGACGTGCACGAGCACGACCCTGCCGTATCTGAGGCTCGTGAGCCACGGCCCGATACGGTTTCGCCGTCCGTGAACGAGCGTCTCGATGACCGACCTTCGGACATGCGTCCTTCCTTCGATGCGTTGGCCAATGACGATGAGACTTACCGGGCTGCGATGGCGGGAACGGTCGAGAGCCCGTCTTTGTCGGACGACTTTGGCAAGATGCGCGAAGCAGACATCCGCGAAGACTCTGGATCAGGCGAAGGTGAGGGACGCCGCGACAACGTGATTTTCCCGTTCGGCCGCTGGCGCCGAAGCAAACGGGCGCAACACTTGCCGGACGAGGCGGTTGACGACGCGCCGTCGGAGCCAGCGCAGCCGAGCAACCACTCGCAGGCCGAGCGCGAAGAAGCCGAAAAGGCCGAAACGGAGGATGTGCCCGTTTTCAAGCTGTCGGTGCCGGGCATCGCATCGCCGAATATCGCGGTTGCGCCGGTAAGAGAGGAACCGGAACCGGCTGCGGGCCAAGGCACCGAGGAACCGGGCGAGAAGCGAGAAACAGGACCCTCTGGGTCGGAGAAGCGAACTCGCGACCGCCGCGACGATCGCCCGTTCTTTTCGGACGATCCGGTGATCTGACAGGGCCTTGCGGGCATTGCTTGACGGCTTCGGTTCGCACGACTACACAATCGCGCCTTCGGCGGTGGCTGTAGCTCAGTTGGTTAGAGCGCCTGGTTGTGGTCCAGGAGGCCGTGGGTTCAAATCCCATCAGCCACCCCACTTTCCCCACTTTCACGCACGCGGATCGGACACTAGGCTCGTGCCATGAGCACGACGTGGATCGAGGACGCTCCTGAACTGCTGACGGTCGAGGAGATGTACCGGGCCGACGCGGCCGCGGAGGCGGCCGGTGTGTCCGGCATCGAACTGATGGAGGCTGCCGGGACAGCGGTCGCCGATGCGCTTTCGGATATTTGTCCGGGCGGGCGGGTTGCCGTGCTCTGCGGACCCGGGAACAACGGTGGCGACGGTTTTGTTGCAGCACGACTGCTTGTGGCACGCGGCTACAAGGTGTCGCTCGCCCTGCTCGGCAAGGTCGAATCACTGAAAGGCGATGCGGCCGCTAATGCGGAGCGATGGACCGGCGGTGTTTCGCCGCTCGCGGCCGATGTCCTCGACGATGCGGATGTGGTGATCGATGCGGTTTTCGGCGCCGGGCTATCGCGTCCGGTCGAGGGTACTATCCGTGAAGTTCTGGAAGCGGTCTGCGAACGAGGGTTGCCCTGCGTAGCTGTCGACGTGCCGAGCGGTCTTCATGGCGACGATGGCCGGGTTCGCGGCTTCGCGCCGCATGCCGATGTGACAGTCACCTTTTTTCGGCGCAAGCCGGGACACCTGCTTTATCCAGGTCGCGCGTTGTGCGGAAGTGTGCGACTCGCCGATATCGGAACGCCGCAATCGGTCCTCGGCGAAATTGCACCGAAGACTTTCGAAAACGGTCCTCGACTTTGGCAGGCACGGTTTCCGCAACCAGACCCTGAAGGGCACAAGTACACCCGTGGCCATGCCGTAATATCAGGCGGCCGGGAGTTGACGGGGGCCGCGCGGCTTGCAGGTCATGGGGCGCTTCGCGCGGGCGCCGGCCTGGTGACGATCGCGGCGCATCCGGACGCCCTGCCGGTCTATCGGGCAGGCCGCCCGTCGATCATGGTGCGCGAAACGCCCGACGTCACGGCGTTCGCGGACATGCTCAATGACCCTCGTCTCCGTGCGGTCTTGGTCGGCCCGGGCAACGGCGTCGACGTGGAGACGGCGGGCCGTATGGCCAAGGCCCTTTCTTCCGAGGTCGCCTGCGTGATCGATGCAGATGCGATCACGGTGGGAGCAGAGGATCCGGCTAAATTGTGTGGGGCGATCCGAAAGAGGACTGCGGCGGTCGTCCTTACGCCGCACGAGGGTGAGTTCGCGCGACTTTTCGGGCGGGAGATAGACCTCGAGGTCGATGCTCGGCTGGCCGCGGCGCGTAGCGCCGCCAGACTGTCAGGCGCGACAGTTATCCTGAAGGGGCCGGACACGATTATCGCGTCGCCGGACGGGCGCGCTGCGATCAACACGAATGCGCCGCCCG
>JAEPNS010000075.1 GCA_017643325.1 Alphaproteobacteria bacterium
CGGTCGCCTACGATCCCATGATTGCCAAGGTGATCGCCCACGGCCCCGACCGCGATGCCGCGATCGAAAATCTCGACCGGGCGCTGGCCGATCTGGTGTGCGCCGGGCCAACGACCAACCAGGCCTTCCTGCGCCGCGCCGTCACCCATCCGGAATTCGTCGCCGCGAAGCTGGACACGGGTTTCATCGCGCGCAACGAGGAGGCGCTGCTCGGATCCGGCGGCGCGGGACTGCGCGAGGCGCTGGTGGCGTCCGTCGCGCACATGCTGGACACGCGCGCGGCGGCGCAGCGCGGGACGGCCGCTGGGTCGGGCGAGCCCGGCTCTCCCTGGGCGGCCACCGACCGCTGGCGCGCGAACCTCGAATCCCGTGAGCGCTTCGTGCTGCGCCTCGGCGACGCGGAACACGCGGTCGAGGCCCGGCATGACGCGTCGGGGGTCGTGCTCGATGTGCCCGACGGCGCGCCGGCACAGTTGCCCCAGGACCTGCCGCCCGGCTGGCGGGTGTTTTCCGGCGCGCGCGAGGTGTTCGCGGTCCACGGGGGCACCCAGTTCAGGCTGGAGCGGGTGGTCGCGGTGGAGGAGGCGGATGCCCGGGCCGGCGGCAGCGGGAACCTCAACGCGCCGATGCCCGGCCGGATCGTGCGCGTCGCCGTCGCGCCCGGGGACGCGGTGGTCCGCGGGCAGACGCTGGTGGTGCTGGAGGCCATGAAGATGGAGCATGTGATCACCGCGCCCGGCGACGGGACCGTCGCCGAGGTGTTCCACAAGGACGGCGACCAGGTCGGCGAGGGCGTCGAGCTGCTGCGCCTCGAGGCGGAAGGCGAATAGGATGGGATATCCGGCGAAGGTGACGGTCGTGGACGTCGGCCCGCGCGACGGCCTGCAGGCCGAACCGGGAACCGTGCCGGCCGCGGCCAAGATCGAGCTGATCGACCGGCTCTCGGAGGCGGGCGTCCCTGCGGTGGAGGCGGGCGCGTTCGTCTCGCCCAAATGGGTGCCGCAGATGGCCGACACGGCCGAGGTGTTCGCGGGCATCGCGCGCAGGCCCGGCACCCGCTACCCGGTGCTGGTGCCGAACATGAAAGGCCTGGACGGCGCGATCGCGAGCGGCGTCGAGGAGATCGCGATCTTCGGCGCGGCATCGGAGACCTTCTCGCGGAAGAACATCAACTGCTCGATCGCCGAGAGCCTGGAGCGGTTCCGCCCGGTGGCCGAGGCGGCACGCGCCCGGGGCATGAAGGTGCGCGGCTACATCTCCTGCGTGCTGGGCTGCCCCTACGAGGGCGCCGTCGACGTTGCCGACGTCGTCCGCGTGGCGCGCGCGCTCGACGAGATGGGCTGCTACGAGGTCAGTCTCGGCGACACGGTCGGCGTCGGGACGCCGGTGCGCGCACGCGCCATGGTCGACGCGGTCTCGCAGGCGGTGCCCGCGGAGCGCCTCGCGCTGCACTTCCACGACACCTACGGGCAGGCGCTCGCCAACATCCTTGCGTGTCTCGAGGCCGGCGTCGCGACCGTCGACGCGGCCGTGGCGGGCCTGGGCGGCTGTCCCTATGCGCCCGGCGCGTCGGGGAACGTCGCTACCGAGGACGTGGTCTACATGCTCGACGGCATGGGTATCGAGACCGGGATCGACCTCGAGTCCCTGGTCGCGGCGGGCGTCTTCATCAGCGGCGCGCTGGGGCGCACCCCGGCCTCGAAGGCCGCGCAGGCCCTGACGGCCGGGCGCGGCTGAGCCTGCGGGCTGCCCGCGATAAAGGTTTTGGTAACCCTTCCCGACTAACGTTGCATAGCCAAATACGGGGATTTGGCAGCCATTCGGCAGGAGGGTTTTGGCACGTGGCCTACCGCCTCGAAAACCTGCGTATCCTGATCGTCGACGACAATTCGCACATTCGCCAGTTGTTGCGGACGATCCTGAATGCGGTCGGCATCCGGAACATCGACATCTCGGACGACGGGGTCGCGGGTTTCGAGGCCTTTTGCCGTCTCGAATACGACATCGTGTTCACGGACTACCAGATGGAGCCGATCAGCGGCATCGACCTCACCGACCTGATCCGCACGTCCAAGAAAAGCCCGAACCCCTACGTTCCCGTCATCATGATTTCCGCATACTCCGACGAGACGCGTGTCCAGGAGGCGCGCGATCACGGCGTGACCGAGTTCCTCGCCAAGCCGTTCACGGTCGAGCGGCTCATGGAGCGGCTGGAAAAGGTCATCGAGGAGCCGCGCCCCTTCGTGCGCACCGAGACCTACTTCGGACCGGACCGCCGCCGGAAGCAGGACCCGAACTACACCGGTCCCGAGCGGCGCCAGTCCGAGCTCGAGTCGGTGGACCTGACGATGCGCGAGCTGTCCGAGCAGCAGCGCGCGGCGCTGCGCGCCAGCCGCGAGACCTTTGAAAAGATCGCGGGCGACTAACGCCCCGTTAACCTAAGCCGGATAGAATTTTTCGATCAGCGGAAAATCCGCGCGGATCGAGGGCGAGATGGCCGACGACGGTCACAGCAACGGCGCATATCAGATGATCACGCCGCCGAACCTTCTCAAGGCGAAGGTGGGCGGCAGCGACGGCCCGTCGGGGATCGACCTGGATGCCATCCAGCAGGCGGCCAGCGCGGTCGAATCGCTCGCCGACGAGTTCGAGGAACGTGTCTCTCTCGAGATCGCGATGCTGATGAAGCTCTCGCACGACCTTGACGAGACCCCCGACACGGCAGGAAAGGTCGGAAAACGTGCGCGCCGGGTCGGCCATGAGGTCGGCGGCCAGGGCGCGACCTACGGGTTCGACCTGCTGTCGGATATCGGCCTGTCGCTGACGCGCTACGTCGATGAACTGGACGGGCGAAAACGCATGAGCGGCGAGGTCTTGCGCGCGCACGCCGATGCGATGCGCGCGATCATCAAGAATGACATCCGCGGCGACGGGGGTGTCGTCGGCTCCGAGCTCCTCGAGAGCCTCGAGCAAATGGTCGACCGAATGATCTGAGGATAACTGCTGGCCTGCGGTTCGACAGTGCCTCGCGCGCTGGTAAAATCGCGGCCATGTCCGTTCACCTCATCAAGCTCGCGGTCGGTATCGAATCCGTCGACCACCTGCGCGAGCGACAGAAGCAACGCATTGCCGAACGCAAGGCCGCGGGAGACGGGCCGGTTCTCCGGATCCTGACCCGCAACACCCCACGCCGCGCCGAAGAACTGCTCGAAGAAGACGGGTCGCTCTACTGGGTGGTCAAGGGACAGATCCTCGTGCGGCAGAAGATCAAGAAGATCGAGCCTGCCACCGGCCATGACGGAACGCCGCGCTGCGCGATCCATCTCGACCGGAAGCTTGTCCGGGTCCGGCCGCGCCGCTCGCGCCCGTTCCAGGGCTGGCGTTACCTCGAGGCGGACAACGCGCCGCCGGACCTGCCATCCGGTGCCGGCGCCCAGAAGGAGCCCCCGCCGGGCATGGCGGAGGAGCTGCGCGAGCTCGGGCTGATATAGCGTCTCAAAATTGTTATTGAGAACTATTCGCAACTTTCCTATATTAATGACAGAGGAAGGATGCGATGTACGTTTGTATCTGCAACGCCGTGAAGGATTCCGAGGTCAAGGCGGTGATCGCCGAGGGAGTCCAGGATGTCGACGAGGTCTACCGCGCGCTCGACGTCGAGCCGCAGTGCGGGACCTGCCGATCGTTCATCCGGGAACTGATGTCCGAGGTGCCGTCGGGCGTCAAACCGGACATCGCCGCCTGAACGATGTAGCTGCAACTGCGTCGCAGTTGCGCAACACACTGAAATTCCAAGATTAATTCTTCCAATCGTCGGCCGGGGCCATATATTCGGGGCTCGTCCAGTCACAAGGGGTATGTCAGCATGGAACGCAGCGCCAAGGTCGTCGAGGCCCTCAACAAGATCCTCACCAACGAGATGACCGCGATCAACCAGTACTTCCTGCATTCGCGGATGCTGAAGGACTGGGGTTTCGAGAAGCTCGGCGAGTACGAGTACAAGGAATCCATCGACGAGATGAAGCACGCCGACGTGCTCATCGAGCGCATCCTGTTCCTGAACGGCCTGCCCAATCTCCAGGACCTGCACCGTCTGCGGGTCGGCGAGAATGTGAAGGAAATCCTCGAATGCGACCTCCAGCTCGAGGAGGCCGCAATCCCCGAGCTGCGCGAGGCGATCACCCTGTGCGAGGCCGAGGCCGACTATGTGAGCCGCGACCTGCTGAGCGAGATCCTCGAGAACGAGGAGGAGCATCTCGACTTCCTCGAGACGCAGCTCGACCTGCTCGCGAAGGTCGGTGAGGAGAACTACCTGCAGTCGCAGGTCTGACGCCGTCGGGCGTGTGGTCGCCCGTCAGCTTGCGCTTGTCATACCCGGACTTGATCCGGGCATCCTGTTCGGGTTTTGGCGTTGGGCGGTACGCCCGGCGGAGGGGACCCATCCAAGCATGCTTCGAGACGCATCGCTTGCGCGATGCTCCTCAGGATGAGGTCTTTGGTATTGCTCCGCCCTCATCCTGAGGAGCGACCGTAGGTCGCGTCTCGAAGGATGCTTGGGTATGGCGCCGAAGGTAAGAGTCCCATCAGTCGCCGGCGCTGCTGACGGGAACCGCGAGCGGCGCCGCGATCTCGAAATTGTCCTGGCGCGAACGTTTCTCCTGCGTGCTCCGCATGGCCCGGCTCAGCAGGATGACCGGAACGATCCCGGCGATCACGATGGTCAGCGCGGACAGCGCGCTCTGCTCCAGCAACTCGTCTGACGCGAACTGGTAGACGTGGGTCGCCAGCGTGTCGAAGTTGAACGGCCGCAGGATCAGCGTCGCCGGCAGTTCCTTCATGGTGTCGACGAAGACGATGGTCGCGCCGGCCAGAAGGCTGCCGCGGATCAGCGGCAGGTGGATGCGCCACAGCGTGCGGCCGGGTCCGGCGCCGAGGCTGCGCGCGGCCATGTCCATGGTCGGCTGGATGTTGCCGAGGCTCGATTCGACGGCGCCGTAGGCGACCGCGAGGAACCGCACCACATAGGCGAACACGAGGGCGAATATCGTGCCGCTCAGCAGCAGGCCGGTGGACACGCCGAACCAGTCGCGCATGAGCGCGTCGAGTGCGTTGTCGAAGCGCGCCAGCGGAATCAGGATGCCCACCGCCAGCACGGCCCCGGGGACCGCGTAGCCGAGCAGCGACAGGCGGGTGAGGATGCCGAAAGTCCGCCCGGACAGGCGGCGGCCGTAGGCCAGGAACACCGCAACCGTGACGGCGCCGCAGGCCGCCATGGCCGCGAGCATCAGGCTGTTTCCGGCGAAGCCGAGGAAATCCGCGTTCCAGGAGTCGTCGAAAAACACGACGGCATGGCGTGCGAGCACGCCGCCTGGGATCAGGAAGCCGATCGTCACGGGAAGGGCACAGGCGACGACGGCGCCCCAGCGCGCGGCGCCGCGCAGTGCGAGCCGCTTCGGCGCGGTATGGCGGACCGAGGTATTGTGGAAGCGGCGGCCCCGGCGCCCGAGACGCTCGAAGTAGATCAGGATGATGACGAACGCGAGCATCGCCACCGCGATCTGGGCGGCACCGCCCGCGTTGCCCATGTGAAGCCACACGTCGAAGACCGAGCGCGTCAGCGTGTTCACCGCGAAGTAGTCGACCGTCCCGAAATCCGCCAGTGTTTCCATCAGCGCGAGCGTGATGCCGACCACGATGGCAGGCCGGGCGAGGGGCAGGGAGACGGAAAAGAAGGTCCGCCAGCGGCCGCGCCCGAGCACGCGGCTTGCCTCGCGCACGCTTTCGGACTGCTCCATGAACGACGCCCGGGCGAGCAGGTAGACGTAGGGATAGAGCACGAAGGACATCACGAAGATCGCGCCGCCCATGGACCGGATTTCCGGGAACCAGTAGTCGCGCTTCGTCTGCCAGCCGAAAATGTCGCGCAGCAGTCCCTGGACCGGGCCAGCGAACTCGAAAATGTCGGTGTAGACGAAGGCGACGATATAGGCGGGCGCGGCGAGCGGCAGCAGCAGCGCCCACTCGAACATACGCCGTCCGGGAAAGTCGCAGGATGCCACCAGCCACGCGGTGCTCGTGCCGATCACGAACACCGCCAGCCCGTTGCCCGCCATCAGGACGATCGTGTTCCAGGTGTGCCGGGGCAGGATCGTTTCGAAAAGGTGGGGCCAGATGTTCTCCGCCGGGAAGAAGGCCAGCCACAGGATCGCAAGCAGGGGCGCGATGACAATGGCCGCGATTGCGACACCCCCGGGAATCCAGACGCGCTCCCAGAGGGAGCGCGCCGTTCGCCGGCCGGTGGCCGGCGGGGATGTCGTGTCGTGGCTCACGATCGAGCGGCTTCGGGCCGCCTAATCGTTGTAGCCGACCTTGTTGACGAGCTTCACGGCCGCCGACCGGTTGGCCGCGACCTCATCGAGGTCAAGCGTGTCGGCCTCGAACTCACCCATCGACCGGACCAGGCCCGAGCGGGGCACGCCGGCAACGATCGGGTACTCGAAGTTCTGCTCGGCATACATCTGCTGGGCCAGGTCTCCCGCCAGGAATTCCATCAGCTTGACGGCGTTGTCCCTGTTCGGGGCCGACCTGGTCAGCGCCATGCCGGAAATGTTCACATGGGTGCCTTCGCCGGCGATGGTCGGGAACACCGGGTAGACCGACTGCGCCCATTCGAACTGCTCCTCGTTCTGGAGCATCGCGCCGAAGTAGTAGTTGTTGCCGATCGAGATGTCGCACTCGCCTTCCTTGATCGCCTTGACCTGGGCGCGGTCGTTGCCCTGGGGCTTGCGGGCGAGGTTGGCCTTGAGGCCGCGCAGCCATTCCTCGGCCTTTTCCTCGCCGTGATGGGCGATCATCGCGGCGGTCAGCGCAACCTGGTAGACGTGCGTGCCCGAGCGGGTGCAGATGCGGCCCTTCCATTTCGGGTCGGCCAGCTCCTCGTAGGTCTTCGGCGCCTCGGACGGCGGAACCCGGTCCTTCGACGCATACACGATGCGCGCGCGCTGGGTCAGGCCGTACCAGTGACCGTCGTTCTGGCGGAAGTCCTGCGGGATCGCGGACGTCAGAACCGGAGTCGACACCGGCTGGGTCACGCCGCCCGCATAGGCATCATCGAGGCGCCCGATGTCGACGGTGAAGATCAGGTCGGCCGGGCTGTTCACCCCTTCCTGCTTGAGCCGCTCGACGAGGCCCTTGTTGGCGAAGACGACATTCACTTTTACCCCCGTCTCGCGGGTAAAGGTGTCGAACATGGGCTGGATCAGGAAGGGCTGGCGGTAGGAATAGACATTCACCTCGCCGTTGAGGGCGGCCTGCTCCTCGGCCATTGCCGGCGCGCCGATGAGGGTGGCAGAGAGGCTCGCGGCAGCGAGCAGGGAAGTCTGGAAGCGCATGATCGTCTCCGAAACGCTGATGTGCAATTGAGAACCATTCTCAAAGATTGTCGAGAACTTATCGGCAAGCGCATCCAATTGCAAGTGGTTCGCAATTGCATTGATGCAGATCAAACCGCCCGGGACATGCGCCACGCAGCGGAGTTCGGGAATACCGCTCAGGCGGCCGGACGGAAGCGTTCCTCGGCCATGCGGTCGGCGACCGCGTTGGTGGCGGCCTGCTCGCTGTCGGCGCGCTGGAAGATTTCCGACAGGGTGTCGTGAATCCGGTCGAGATGCGCGTAGATCCGGGCATCGTCGTGGTCGCCGCCGAAATCCGGGCCATGGGCAATCTCGATGATGCCGCCGGCATTAATCACGTAGTCGGGCGCGTAGAGAACGCCGCGCGCCATGAGTTCGGATCCGTGCCGGTCTTCGGCGAGCTGGTTGTTGGCCGACCCGGCGACGATGCGGGCGCGCAGTTCGCCGACGGTCTGGTCGTTGATCACCGCACCGAGCGCGCAGGGCGCAAACACATCGACGTCGGCGGCATGCACCTCGTGGGTGTTGACCGGCGTGGCGCCGAACGTGTCCGCCGCCCGCGTGACGGCCTCGACGTTGATGTCGGCGACGTGAAGGACCGCGCCGCGTTCATGCAGCCGGCGCGCAAGGTCAAACCCGACCGAGCCGAGCCCCTGGACGGCCACCTGGATACCGTCGATACCATCGTTGCGCTGGAACCTGTGCTCGACGGCGGCCTCTATGCCGCGAAGCACGCCATAGGCGGTATAGGGCGACGGATTGCCGCTGGTCTTGCTGGTGCCGGTGACGTGCGTGGTGACCTTTGCCATCTCGTCCATGTCGGCGACGGTCATGCCGACGTCCTCGGCCGCGATATAGCGGCCTTTCAGGCTTTCGACGAAACGCCCCATGGCGCGCATCAATTCCGGCGTCTTTTCCGTCCTGGCATCGCCGAGAATGACCGACTTGCCCCCGCCGAACGGGAGACCCGCCAGCGCCGACTTGTAGGTCATGCCCTGCGACAGGCGGAGCGCGTCGCGCAGCGCGGCCACGTCATCCGCGTAGTCCCACATCCGGCAGCCGCCGACGCCGGGTCCGAGGTGGGTGTTGTGCACCGCGATGATGGCACGCAGTCCGGTCTCGGCGTCGTGGCCGAAGACCACATGCTCATGGCCGTCGAAATCGGGGGCGGAAAATACGGTCATGGCGTCCTCCAGACGTCGCCGTCGCGTTGCGGCGTTTACCATGCCTGTTGATTTTGCATCCGGGCACTTAACCTTCAATGAATATGAAGTCGTTGCGATCACTTCGAAATATGCGCACAGGCCGGCCCCTGAAACTTTCGCGAATGGGAAGGTTGCGCCGCGCTGTTATAATATAATTTCAACTGCAGCAGGCGGGTTCGCGGCGGTGCGAATCCCGGTGACGAGGTCGAAGATGGCGGAACGCCCGGAACGCGCGAAATCCGAGCCCGAGAGCTGGAAGCAGCCCGACGGGTCCGTGATGAGTTGCGAGGAATCCATCCTCGTGCTGCGCGAGAACCTCGCCGAAATCGAGGACATCTGCCAGGAGGCGCTGGAGGACGCGGTGCTGATGGACGTGTCCGAAGCGCAGTTCCGCGACGTCCTGCGCGACATGGTCGACAAGCTGACCAACCCCTACAAGAAGGGGTAGAGGGCGCAGGCGCGCGCTTTTTTAACATCAACTATGATCGTCACCCCTGCGAAAGCAGGGGTCCATTGACTCAGGCGGTTGCCCGGTCAGGCATCGGCGAAAATGGATTCCTGCTTTCGCAGGAATGACGAGTGGTGTGTGGCGCTAATTTTTGAGGGCTCGCTTCTGGCGAAGACAGAATGTTGTTTCAGCCCAGATCGCCCGCGTGGGCCTTTTCGAACAGGGACCGGAAACCTGCCGCGTCGAGCTTCACCGGGTTCGCCATCGCGGTGGGATCGATGGCGGCGGCTTCGGCGAGCTCGTCGAACGCGGTCTCCTCGACGCCCAGGTCCGCGATCGTGTGCGCCATGCCGAAGGTCTCGCGCAGGTCCAGGGTCCAGTCGAGGAAGGCCCCGAACCCGTCCTTTGCCGCGCCCGGCAGCCCGAGATAAGCGGCGACCCGGGCGAGTTTCGTGTCGATGGCCTCGCGGTTGCGCTGCAGGACGTAGGGCATGACGACGGCGTTGGTCAGGCCGTGATGGGTGTCGTATTTTGCGCCGATCGGATGGCTCATGGCGTGGATCGCCCCGAGTCCCTTCTGGAACGCCGTCGCGCCCATGGCCGCGGCGGCCAGCATCTGGGAGCGGGCGACGATGTCGGTGCCGTCCGCGACGGCATCGGCCAGGTGGCCGCGCACCAGCCGCATGCCTTCCAGCGCGACCCCGTCGCACAGCGGGTTATGGAAGGGCGAGCAGTAGGCCTCCAGGCAGTGGGCCAGCGCGTCCATGCCCGTGGCGGCCGTGATATGCGGCGGCAGGCCGACCGTGAGTTCCGGGTCGGCGATCACGATCCCCGGCATCATGCCGGGGTGGGTGATGATGACCTTGCGGCCGGTGGCTTCGTTGAGCACGACCGTGGAGCGGCCCGTCTCTGACCCGGTCCCGGCCGTGGTCGGCACGGCGACGGTCGGCAGCGGCGCCTTCGCCGCCTGCCAGTCCTTCCGGCCCTCCTCCAGCGACCACAGGTCGATGCCGTCCGCGTCCTGGGCGGCCATCAGCGCGATGGTCTTGCCGGCGTCCAGCGACGAACCGCCGCCGAACGCGATCACCCCGTCGCACCCGGCCGCGCGCGCCGCGGCGACTCCGTCGAAGACGTTCGCGCTGACCGGGTTGGGTTTCACGTCGGAGAACAGCGTGGTCGGGACGCCGTCCGCCTCGTTCGCGGCGAGGGCTCCGGTCACCATCGGCAGCCCTGCGAGCCCCGGGTCGGTGGCGAGAAGCGGCCGCGAGATGCCGAGCGTCCGGCACGCGCGGGCCAGCGACGAGATCTTTCCGGCGCCGAACCAGATCGTCGTCGGGAAGTTCCAATTGCCGCGCAGGGTGGCGGGGTCGAGAGACATGGGCGGTTTGTCCTTGAACGGGGTCAGTCGGTCGGGTTAAGCGCGCGCCAGATCTTCTCCGACGTGGCGGGCATGTCAAAATCCACGCGCGCGCCGCGGCTCGCGAGCGCGTCGGCGATGGCATTCATCACGGACGGCACTGCACCGACCACCCCGGACTCGCCGATGCCCTTGACCCCGAGGGGGTTGGTCGTCGACGGGACCGGGTGGAAGCCGGTGTCGACCATCGGCACGTCGGTGGCGCGCGGCATGGCGTAGTCCATGAAGGACCCCGTCAGCAGCTGGCCGGTTTCGTCGTAACGCACTTCCTCGCGGGTGGCCTGGCCGATGCCCTGCGCCACGCCGCCATGGACCTGGCCGTGTACGATCATCGGGTTGATCACGTTGCCCACGTCGTCCACGGCGACGTAGCGCACGACGGCAAGGTCGCCCGTGTCCGGGTCGATCTCGACCTCGGAGATATGGCAGCCGTTCGGGAAGAACTGCTCGGAGGCCCGGTATTCCTCCTCGCTGTCCAGCGTGTCGGGCAGGTCCGGCGGTGCGTCCCCTGCCGCGACGGCGGCGCGGACCTTCCCGGCCAGCTCGCGCAGCTCGATGTCGCGGTCGGTGCCCGCCACGCGGAAGCGGCCCTCGGCGAACTCGATGTCGGCCTCGGCGGCCTCGAGCAGGTGCCCGGCCCAGGCGCGGCCCTTCTCGATCACGGCGTCGCAGGTGTTCGCGATGGCCGAGCCGGCCATGATCATCGAGCGCGAGCCGATGGTCGCGAACCCGATCGGGACGTCGTCGCTGTCGCCCTGCCGGAGCTCAACGTCGTCGAACGGCATGCCCAGCCGTTCGGAGATCAGTTGCGCGAAGGCCGTCTCATGGCCCTGACCCTGGCTCTGGCTCGCAACCGTGAGCT
>JAEPNS010000076.1 GCA_017643325.1 Alphaproteobacteria bacterium
CGACGACCCCCATCGGGTTGAGGATGCGCCGCAGCACCCACATCTTCGACAGGACATCCTTGTCGACCAGCAACTCCTCTTTACGGGTGCCGGACTTGGTGATGTCGATCGACGGCCAGACGCGCTTGTCCGACAGCTTGCGGTCGAGGACGATTTCCGAGTTACCGGTGCCCTTGAATTCCTCGAAGATCACCTCGTCCATGCGCGAGCCGGTCTCGATCAGCGCGGTCGAGATGATCGTCAGCGAGCCGCCCTCCTCGATGTTGCGCGCAGCGCCGAAGAAACGCTTCGGGCGCTGCAGGGCGTTGGCGTCGACACCGCCGGTGAGAACCTTGCCCGAAGACGGGACCACGGTGTTGTACGCGCGCGCCAGGCGGGTGATGGAGTCCAGCAGGATCACCACGTCGCGCTTGTGCTCGACCAGCCGCTTCGCCTTCGCAATCACCATCTCCGCGACCTGGACGTGGCGCTGGGCGGGTTCGTCAAAGGTCGATGAAATGACCTCGCCGCGCACCGTGCGCTGCATGTCGGTGACCTCTTCCGGACGCTCGTCGATCAGCAGCACGATCAGGTAGATGTCCGGGTGGTTCGCCATGATCGCCTTGGCAATGTTCTGCATCATCACCGTCTTGCCCGTGCGCGGCGGCGCGACAAGCAGGGCACGCTGTCCCATGCCGAGCGGTGCGACCATGTCGATCACGCGAAGGGTCGGATCCTTGAATTCCGGATCCTCGATTTCCAGCTCGATCTTTCGCTCCGGATAGAGCGGCGTGAGGTTGTCGAAGTTGATGCGGTGGCGGGTCGTGTCGACGTCGTCAAAATTGACCTTGTTGACCTTGAGCAGCGCGAAGTAGCGCTCGCCGTCCTTGGGCGAGCGGATCTCGCCCTCGACCGTGTCGCCGGTGCGAAGCGAAAACCGCCGCACCTGGCTCGGCGAGACATAGATGTCATCGGGCCCCGGCAGATAGTTCGATTCCGGCGAACGCAGGAAGCCGAATCCGTCCTGAAGGACCTCGAGCACGCCCCCGCCGTAGATCGGCACGTCATCCTCGGCGAGCGCCTTGAGGATGGCGAACATCATGTCCTGTGTGCGTAGGTTGCTCGCGCCCTCGATCTCGAGCTCCTCGGCAAAGGCGAGCAGTTCGGCTGGCGATTTCTTTTTCAGTTCCTGAAGATCCATTGCTTCCATCGTGGAAACCTGTCCTGTGCTGGGTCTCGTCACGGCAACCCGGGAGCGGGCCGTTCATCGGAGTTGGCGGTGGATGCGACGTCGGGGCGGGCAGCGTATTTCGCGGATCGCCGACGCCGTGCGCCGGTAGAAAAATACGTTATGTGCGGAAGGTCGAGCGGACGCTCTTGCTGTCTTACGCGCAACTCCATTACGCACTTAGTGAGCAGCCGCCGTCAAGTCAATCCCGATGACGGAAATGCTTCATAAAAAAGACTAAAACGGCCGTGCGATGATCATGATCACGATCACGATCATAAAGAGCGTCGGCACCTCATTCGCAAACCGGTAGGTCTTTGCGGGACGGGTATTGGCATCGGCCAGGAAGTCCTTCCGCCATCGGGCGAAGACATGGTGCATGACGGTCATCGCGAGCACGGCGGCAAGCTTGATCCAGATCCATGCCGCCCCCCAGTCGATCAGGCCGGGCGTGCCCAGAAGCAGCAGGCCGAATAGATAGGTCGCGATCATCGCCGGGTTCATGATGGCACGGAGCAGGCGACGCTCCATGACCTTGAAGGTTTCAGACTTGTCGGAACCGGGTTCAGCATCGGCGTGATAGACAAACAGGCGCGGCAGATAGAGCATCCCCGCCATCCAAGCGATGACCGAAATCACGTGCAGCGACTTGATCCACGGATAGGCCGCCAGAAGGACGTCACCCATGGCCTAGGCGCTCCCGCCGGCGGCCTGCGCCGGACATTGTGACCACGCGGCACTGCACAGACGCCCCCCGTCGGACGAACAGATCGCGCATCCGTGTTCGATGTTTGCGCGCACAAGGGCGGCGAGCCCCTCAATGAACGCCGGCGACGTGCCCACGGTCGAGACCCGGATGTAGCGGGGCACACCTGCGTGTTCGGCCACCTCCCGGTACTCGATGTCAAGCTCGACCAGGGTTTCGGAGTGTTCCGACACAAACGCGATGGGCACCAGAATGACGCTGACGCCATCTTCGCCGGCGCGGGCGATTTCGTCCTCTGTGGCCGGGCCGATCCATTCGAGGGGTCCGACGCGGCTCTGATAGCAACACAGCCAGTCGGCCTCGCGACCGATCTCCCGCATCACGGACGCGGCCGTCTGTTCGACCTGCCACTGGTAGGGATCGCCCGCGGCAACGATCTTCTTCGGCAGGCCGTGCGCCGAAAACAGGACCCGGCAGGCTTGCCCGGCCGGCACGCTGTCGAGGGCCGATGTAACCGCGTTCGCCGTGGCGGACACGAAGCCGGGATCGGTGGGGTAGCAGCACAGCGCTGTCACCGGCAACGTAAGCTTCCGCCGGTCCACGGCCTGCTCCCACACCCGCATCATCGAGCCCACGGTCGTGGTCGAGAATTGCGGATAAAGCGGCAAAAGGACAATGCGGTCCGGATCGCAAGCCAGGACCTCGTCGAGAGCCTCATCGACGAACGGATGCCAGTACCGCATCGCGACGAAACACCGGTAGGTCTCAGGCCCGTCCGCATTCAGGACGGCTTCCAGCGCATCCGCCTGGGCACGGGTGTTGGCCAGAAGAGGCGAACCGTCGCCGAGGTGGGCGTAGATCTCGCGCGCCGTAGACTCTCGACGCCGCGATATCAGTTGCGCCAACAGCCACCGGAAGGGCTGCGGCAGACCGATGATCTTCGGATCGTTGAAGAGGTTGAACAGGAACGGTCGGATATCATCCGGCTTGTCCGGCCCCCCGAGATTGTAGGCGATCACCGCGGTCGTCATGTCGGCTTTCCGCCCGAACGGATAATCTCGGCGAGCTGCTCGACATTCTCGTGCGGGGTATCCTTGTTGATTCCGTGCGCCAGGTTGAACACGAACGGTCCGTGCGAGAGTTCACTGATGATGCGGCGTGCCTCGTCCTCCATCGGCCGTCCGCCGGCGAGTACAAAGGCCGGGTCCAGGTTGCCCTGCACCGGGACATGAGCCTGAATCGCCAAGGCTTCTTTTTCCGTCACGGCCGAATCCAGCCCAACGGCATCGATGCCGGTTTGCGTCACATAGTCGGGTATTCGCGGACCGATACCGCGCGCAAAGCCGATCACGGGGACATCGGGCGCGTGTGCTTTCACTATCTCCACGATCCGTCTCGTCGGTTCCGTCACCCATCCTCCGAAGAGAGATGCCGGCACCGCACTCGCCCAGGTGTCGAACAACTGGAGAGCTTGCGCACCGGCATCGACCTGCGCCTTGAGATATTGCGAAGTGGAATCGACCAGAAGGTCGAGCAGCCGGTCGAACGTCTCCGGATCGCCGATTGCGCGTGCCTTTACGGTATTGAAGTCACGGGTGCTCCCTCCCTCGAACATGTAGGTCGCGACGGTCCAGGGCGCACCGGCAAACCCGATCAGCGCCACATCCGCCGGCAACTCCGCACGCGTGAGCCTGACGGTCTCGAACACCGGTGCCAGATGCTCCAGCACCCGCCCGGTCGAGAGCGTGGTCACGTCATCGGGACCGGAGATGGGTTCCAGCACCGGCCCGCGACCCTCCACAAACCGGACCTGCTGGCCCAGCGCATCGGGGATGACAAGAATATCGGAAAACAAAATGGCTGCGTCGGGACGAAACCGCTCGATCGGCTGGAGCGTGACCCGCGCCGCGCGGTCCGGCGTATAGCAAAGGTCCAGAAAATCCTTCGCCTGGGTACGGATCTCCCGGTATTCCGGCAGATAGCGGCCCGCCTGCCGCATGAACCAGAACGGGGGCCGGGCCGTTGTCTGGCCATCAAGTGCGTCAAGGAAAAGGGAAGTCACGGGGCTGTCGCGCTGCGGGGGAGATTGGGGTCTTGGGTGGAGTTCGAATGGGGCGACTATGGCGAAGCGGAAATACTCTGTGCACCCCAAAAAAAGAAAAAGAACGAAGTGATAAAAGAAAATGACGTTGTAGATGTGCGGTGAGTCAGGGGGATATCTCGTCGTCCACAGAAGCGTCCAGATGTCACCAGGTGAGGGTCGTGCAGCGGCGGGCGCCGGTGAGTAATGACTGCATCTGGTTGATTCGAAACTGGTACGACCGAACCTGCGGTGTGGATTATGCGTGTATCGCCTCACGCCGATATGTGGAGCGGAATCTTGTCCGCTCCCGAGCCGAACTTTTTCCCGCCGGGATGACAGGGCCCTTATCAATCGGCATAAGAGGGAAGAAATTTTTTGCGCCTTGGCGGTGCCGGGTTTTTCCACCGCTCCGGGGAATCTGCACACAGGTTCAACACGCGATTCATGACCGAATCCCGAACGCCGTTTCACCTCCACCTGGTCTCGGATTCGACCGGCGAGACTATCCGTTCCGTCGCGCGGGCCTGTCTGGCGCAGTTCGAGGACACGGAGGTTATCGAACATTTCTGGCCGATGGCGCGCACGCCGAAGGCGATGGACCTCGTCCTCGAGGAGATCAGCGAAAATCCGGGCCCGGTCATCTTCACGCTCGTGGATGACAGCCTCGGAGAACAGCTCGTGCGTGGCTGCCGTCTGCGCCAGGTTCCATGTATCTCCGTTCTCGATCCGGTGATCGCCGCCGTCGGGAATTTCCTCGGCCAGCAGCCGACCCATGTCATCGGCGGCCAGCATGAGCTGGACGCGGAGTATTTCCAGCGTATCGAGGCAATGGACTGGACCCTGTCGCACGATGACGGGCAGCGCGCGCATGAACTCGACGGCTCCGATATCGTGCTTGTCGGCGTGTCGCGTACGTCCAAGACCCCCACATGCCTGTATCTTGCCAATCGGGGAATCAAGGCGGCCAACGTGCCGTTTGTGCCTGATATTCCGCTTCCGGAGGGACTGGACAAGCTCGAGAATCCCCTGGTGATCGGGCTGACCAACGACCCGAAACGTCTCGTCGAGCTGCGCAAGGCTCGGCTGAGTTCTCTTCAGCAGGACGAGGAGACCGACTACGTCGATCCGGAGCAGGTCAAGGCGGAGATCACCACGGCGCGGCGCTACTTCGCGCGGAACCATTGGCCGGTCATCGATGTCACACGGCGATCGATCGAGGAGACCGCTGCGGCGATCCTGACCCTTTACAACCGCCGGCTGGAGGAACGTGCCGACGCGGGGCTTTCAAAGCCGAGCGATATCGGTGGCTGACCGGCCTCATCTCGTGCTGGCATCAGGCAGCGCCGTACGGCGGCAGCTGCTCGAGAACGCTGGCGTGCCCCATACAGTGGATCCGGCAAGCGTCGACGAGGTGTCGGTGCGCGACAGCCTCCTCGCGGAAGATGTGGGCCATGGCGCGATTGCCGAGACACTCGCCGAACTCAAGGCTCAGGAGGTATCCGCGCGGCATGGCGGCGCACTCGTGCTGGGGGCAGACCAGGTCTTGAGCTGCGCCGGCAAATTGTTCGAGAAACCGCCGTGCGTCGACAAGGTCGAAGCGCATCTCGCTGCGCTCATGGGCAAGCCGCATGCGCTGTGCACCAGCGCTGTGGTTGTGCGCGATGGCGACGTGCTCTGGCATCACAACAGTTCGGCGACGCTCCATATGCGCAAACTTTCCGATACATTTCTCGCGTCCTACGTTGCGAGCGTGGGAGCCGCTGTATGCGCAAGCGTCGGTGCCTATCAGCTGGAAGGCCTGGGAGCGCAACTGTTTGACAGCATCGAAGGAGACCATTTCGATATCCTCGGGCTGCCGCTCTTGCCGTTGCTCGCCTTCCTGAGAAATGAAGGGGTGATCGAGGCATGAATCCGCCGCTGCGCGCCGGGGTGATGGGCTGGCCCATCTCGCACTCGCTGTCGCCGGTCCTGCACGGACACTGGCTGAAGCGCTACGGCATCGACGGCACGTACGAGGCGTACGCCGTACGCCCCGAGGAGTTGGCGGACGCGCTTGCCCTGCTCCGCGCGGAAAAGCGCCGCGGGACGAACCTGACCGTTCCGCACAAGGAAGCCGCAATGTCGCTGGTGGACGAGATCGATGATACGGCGCGCCGGATCGGCGCGGTCAACACGCTGGTTTTGCGTGAGAGCGGAATCCTTTCCGCCACCAACACGGACGCATTCGGCCTTGTTGAAAACATACGCGGCATCGAACCCGGCGCTGTTGCGAACAAATTCAATGGACGGCCGGTTGTGATTCTCGGCGCCGGCGGCGCGGCGCGCGCGGCGCTTGTCGGTCTTGCGGATCTGGGCGTTCGCGATATCCGGATCGTGAACCGAACGCGGTCGCGTGCGGAAGCGCTCATCGGAATTGTTTCCGACATGAATGTCAGCGTTGTCGCGATCGCCGAGGATGACCGGGCAGCCGCGCTGCCCGAGGCCGGCCTGCTCGTGAATACAACGACTCTGGGCATGGAGGGCCAGCCGCCGCTGGATCTGGATCTCACCGGCCTGCCGCGCGATGCCATCGTGAACGACATCGTCTATGCGCCGCTCGAGACAGGCCTCCTCGCGTCGGCACGCGAACGCGGCAACCCGGTGGTCGACGGCCTCGGCATGCTGCTGCACCAGGCCCGCGCAGGCTTTCGCGAATGGTTCGGCGTCGATCCCGAGGTCGACGACGCGCTTCGCGCGGCCGTCCTCGCGGCGCGCCGGTAGCTAGCAGCATGTTCGTTCTCGGACTTACCGGTTCGATCGGCATGGGCAAGTCGACCGCCGCCGACATGTTCCGCGCCATGGGGGTGCCGGTCCACGACTCGGATGCCACAGTCCACGCGCTGCTCGCGAGCGATCGTGACATCCGAGAAGCCATCGCCGAGCGGTTTCCGGGCGCCGTGCGAGAGAACGGGGTCGACCGGCAGGCATTGGGAAAGGCTGTGTTCGGCGACGCTGACGCGCGGCACGATCTTGAACGTATCCTGCATCCTCGCGTCCGGACATCGGCAGAGATGTTTGTTCGACGTCACCGGCAGCTTGGCGTGTCGTTGGTGGTGCTCGACATACCCCTTCTCTATGAAACCGGCGGAGAAGAGCGGGTCGATGCGGTCGTCGTGGTCTCCGCGCCGGCGTTTCTCCAGCGCAAGCGGGTGATGGCGCGGCCCGGGATGGACGAGGCGCGGTTCGCCGGGATCCTTGCTTCGCAGATGCCGGACCGTGAAAAGCGCCGCCGCGCGGACTTCGTGGTGGAGACGGGGCTGGGCAAGGCCTATACTTTTGCCTGTCTCAAGCGGATCGTCTCGGCCATCCGCGCCGCGCAATCTGGCTCGCGCGAAATTCTGTAGATCCCGAACCCGCGAGCCCGCACGTGCGTGAAATCGTCCTCGATACCGAAACCACCGGCCTCGACCCGAACAGCGGTCACCGAATCGTCGAGATCGGCTGTGTGGAGACCCGGCACCACATCGCAACGGGCGAGTCCTTCCACGTCTACATCAATCCCGAGCGCGACATGCCCGAGGAGGCGTTCAACGTGCACGGTCTGAGCGAGCAGTTCCTCTCCGACAAGCCTCTGTTCGCTGATGTCGTGGAAGACTTTCTCAGCTTCGTCGGCGACTCGCCGCTGGTGATCCACAACGCCGAGTTCGACATGCGCTTCCTGAATGCCGAACTGAAGAAGGCGGGGCGGCCGCTGCTCGACCGGGATCGCGCGGTCGACACGGTAACCCTGGCACGCCGCAAGTTCCCCGGGGCGCAGGTCAACCTGGACGCGCTTTGCCGACGATTCGACATCGACCTGTCACGCCGCGACAAGCATGGCGCGCTGCTCGATGCCGAGCTCCTGGCGGAGGTGTACCTGCAGTTGCGCGGTGGCGCGCAGCCCGGCTTCGAACTGGCGGGAAACCCGGTCGAGACCTCGGAAGGCCCCGTGGAAATCCAGCGTCAGGCGCGCCCGGCACGCCCCCACGCCCCGAGCGCTGACGAACTGGCCGCCCACGCGGCGCTGGTGGAGACTCTCAGCGACCCGCTTTGGAAATCAGGGGAATCCTGAACGTCTAGAGTTCGAACTCGAACTTCTTGTCGCCCTTGTCGTCGCCGTCCGAGCCGCCGTCGGAGCTGCCATCGCCGGCCGGCGCAGGGGCCGCCGTGCCGCCCTGCTGCTCCGCCTGCGCCTGGGCGGCACGTTGCTGGTACATGGCCACGAAGTCGATCGGCTGGACCAGGAGCGGCGGGAATCCGCCGTCGCGCACGGCCTCCGAGATGATGGCGCGGGCGAATGGGAAAAGCTGGCGCGGCGCCTCGATGTAGACAAGCGGCGCAACGTATTCGTCGGGCACCTCACCCAACGAGAAGATTCCCGCATAGGCGATCTCGACGATGAAAAGCGTGGTCTGGCCGCTGCTGCCCTCGGCGCGCAGGGTCAGGGTTACCTCGAACGCCTTCTCTGCGACCGCATTCGCGTTGACGTCGATCGCAATCTGGACGTTCGGCTCTCCGTCCTGCTGCTGCAGCGACTGCGGCGCGTTCGGGTTCTCGAACGACAGGTCTTTCACATACTGCGCATTGACCAGCATCATCGGCTGGCCGTTTAGGGCGTTTGCGGCGCCCGCGGTCGGATCGCCGGCACCGGCGTTCTGGTCGGTCATGGTCGTGTCCGCTTTCCGTTTCGCGGTGGAGGAGATTATCGCGCTCTGGCTAACACGATGCCCGGCCGGTCACAACCGCGCCCGCCGCATTTAGGAGGCCTAGCGTCGGTTGCCGAGCTGACGCGGCGGTTCTCCGGGATCGTTCGCCGGCGGTGGATCATCGCGCTCGACGCCGAACTCGTCGCCGTCAATGACCGGGCCACGCCGGCCCCCGGGTCCGCCCGGCCGCGGCCCACCCGGCCCGCGCGGGTTCGGACCCGTGCCGGACACGGAAAAATGAACACCACGGGAGCCCTCGAACACACGCCAGAGCCCGCGGCCGATGATCTCGCGCAGTTGCGGAACCAGGAGCGCGAAACCGATCGCGTCGGTCAAAAAACCCGGTGTCAGGAGCAGCGCGCCGCCGAACAGCAGACAGACGCCCGTGAACAGCTCGCGCACGGGAAGCCGGTCTTCCTGCATCTCGGCCTGTGCGCGCGCGAGCGTCGCCAGGCCCTGGTGGCGGAGCAGCGCGGTTCCGATCAGTGCGGTCAGGATGACCAGTCCGATGGTCGCCCAGACACCGATCGAGCCCCCGACCACGATGAAGAGGTAGATTTCGATCAGCGGGACACCGATAAACAGGGCGAGAATCAGCAGAGGCATTCTTGTTCTTTCATGCAGTTACCCCTATCTAGGGGACGTCAGACACTCCGTGCCGGCCGGCGGTCGCCAAAAGTACCGTCCGGGACCGGCATATGCGCGCCTCGACCCTATATAGGGACGCGGCACAGGTTTTGGGACGGATCGCGTCGTGAAATTCATCGATATCGTCATTCTCGCGATGATTGCGGCATTTCTGGTGTTCCGCTTGCGCAGTGTTCTGGGAAAGCGCACAGGCAACGAGCGGCCGCCACAGAACCCTTACGGCGACACAGCGCCGGCGAGCCCGCGCGAATCGTCCGACGACGAGAACGTGGTTGCCCTGCCCGGGGCGGGCCCGGTCGACGACATTCCGGAGGACACACCTGCGAGCGACGGTTTGCGGGCCATCCGCGAAGCCGATTCGGGCTTCTCGGTGCAGGAGTTCCTCGAGGGCGCCCGCGCGGCATTCGAGATGGTGGTGACGTCGTTTGCCAACGGTGACAAGGAAACCCTGCGTCCGCTGCTGAGCGACGAGGTCTACGACAACTTCACCGGCGCTATCGACGCGCGCGATTCGGCCGGGGAGACCATGGAAATGACCCTCGTCGGAATCCGCGAGGCGGACGTCCTCGAGGCGAACATGGACGGTCGCGTGGCCTTTGTGACGGTCAAGTTCGTGACCGAGCAGATTGAGGTCGTGCGGGACAAGTCTGGCGAGCCGGTCTCCGGCGACCCGAGCAAGGTGGCCACGGTAACCGACATCTGGACGTTCGCGCGCAACACACGCTCCCGCAATCCGAACTGGACCCTCGTCGCCACCGAGGCGCCGAACTGAGCGTGGCCCGCCGGGTCTTTCCCCTCCTTGTTGCCTGCCTGACGGTTCTCGCTGCCTGCGAACAGGAAGACGAGACCGTGGCGCCCGAACCCGAACAATTCCCCCGCTACGCCACGGCATCCTTTGCCGACCTGCCCGGCTGGAACGATGACGCCATGGCGGACGCGCTTCCGGCATGGCTGCGGTCCTGCGGGCGGATTGAGGGCATGCAGCCGGCCCGCTCGCTTGGACCCGTCGCGGGGACGGCAGCAGACTGGCGGGGGCTTTGTGCGGATTTGCGCGCGCTGTCCGCGGGCGACCATGGCGCTCTGCGGGCTTTCATCGAATCCAACATGGTGGCGATCCGCGTGAACGGCGGGCCGGACGAGGCCGGTCTGTTTACAGGCTACTTCGAGCCGATCATCGAGGCGGCGCGCGAGCGGTCGGACGACTATGCGGAGCCGATCTACGCGCTGCCCGAAGACCATGTGACCGTGCGGCTCGGCGCGTTCGACCCGGCGCTCGACGGCAGGTCGATCGTCGGGCGCGTCGAGGACGGCCGGCTCGTGCCCTACCGCGAGCGCGGTGAAATCGACGCGGGCGCGATCTCTGAGACGGCCGAAGTGCTGTTCTGGGCGCGCGATCCGCTCGATGTGTTCATCCTGCAGGTTCAGGGTTCGGGCATCGCCGAACTCCCGGACGGTGAACGCGTGCGGATCGGATTTGCCGGCCACAACGGCCACGCCTACGGCTCGCTCGGTCGCCACCTGATTGCGGAGGGCGAATTGCCTGCGAACCGCGCGGGATGGGAGGACATCCGGGGCTGGCTGGAAGCCAATCCGGACAGGGCTCGACGGCGAGGGCCCGCTGGGCGCGGCGGGCGTGGCGCTCACGCCGGAACGCTCGATGGCCGTCGACACCGAGCATGTGCCGCTCAACGTGCCGGTCTGGCTGGATGCCGAACACCCTGACGGCGAGACCCGGCTCCGGCGCCTGATGCTGGCCCAGGACGTGGGCAGCGCGATCAAGGGCGTCGTGCGCGGCGACTTCTACTGGGGAACCGGCCGCGCTGCGCTGGACAAGGCGGGCCGGATGAAGAGCCGCGGGCAGTACTGGATCCTGGTGCCGAAAGGCATTGTGCCGGCAAGCTAGAATTGCCCAACTGAGCCCTCATCCTGAGTTTGACGAAGGACGAGGGCGACGACCTCAAA
>JAEPNS010000077.1:0-392 GCA_017643325.1 Alphaproteobacteria bacterium
ATCCGGCCTGACGTAGCACACGCTCGACTCGGACCGGCATCGCATATGCCGTGATCGGCTTTTCGCAAGTGCGAAGCGAGCCCGCGTTGACCCACATCAAACGGGTTCTCAGACCAAAGTCGCAGGGCTTCCAAAGGCGACGCCCTGCGATTCGGCATTCAGTGCACGAGTTCGGAGTTGGTGACGAAATCGTCCGGCAGTTCCGGGCCCCAGAGATAGAGTGAATCCTCCTCGGGCCATTCGGCGGGCTGCCAGTCGCAATCGGCCGGGATGTAGTCGATGTCCGAGAAGAACTCGATCAGCCCATCCCACGGATCGCGCATGTAGTGGAAGAAATTGGACCCGATCACATGGCGACCGAAACCCCAGTGGCTGCGATGTCCCTTGTCCAC